>DUBF01000152.1 GCA_012960465.1 Rhodospirillales bacterium
GCGATTACTTTTTTCAATTGAATGTTTTTTCTATTTCGTTGCATATGTGTTCACCTATTGGAATCGCTGATGTTGCTGCTGGTGATGGAGCATTGCATACATTAAAACTTCGATTACTGTTTACAAAAACAAAATCATCTATAAGTTTGCCCTGATAAGAAATTGCTTGAGCCCTTACACCAGCTGGATAAGGCAGTAAATCATTACTTGTTATTTGTGGACAATACTTTGTTACTTCTTTAAGGTATGAATTTTTAAGGTATGAATTTTTCATTTCACGAAGACCGCTTGAGATATTCTTACTGAGTAATTTGAGTACGCCAGGAGTTGATAGCATGCGTATAGTTTCGACAATATCAATATCAGTTTTTTTATAACCTTCGCGCTTAAGTGCCAAAACTGCGTTAGGACCAACAGTGATAGACCCATCAATCATGGGAGTTAAATGAACGCCCAAAAATGGAACGCTAGGATCAGGAATGGGGTAAATCAGATGCTTGACTACATCTTGCTTTTGTTTAGGAAGTTGGTAATACTCCCCCCTAAATGGGCAAATACTCAAACCTGGATCAATGCCCAGCATTTTAACAATACGATCTGACATTAGGCCAGCACAAGAGATCATATGTTGGGCTTTAAAATCACCCTGGGTTGTTGATATAGTTATTTGATCATTTGTTTCATGAATATTATTAACTTCAGCTCCAAGTTTGATTTGACCACCTACTGATTGAAACTTGTCAACCATTGCTTGGGATATAGTTGAGTAATTAACAATGCCACTAGAAGGAACAAAAATAGCTCCAATACCTCGAACATTAGGTTCTTTTTCAGTTAACTCATTTTGATCGAGCCAGTAACGATCGATGCCATTTTGTTCTGTGTTAACCCAAAGATCATGCATGCGTTTCATCTCTAAATCGTTAGTTGCAACTAGCAACTTGCCACAATTTTCAAATGGAATTGAATGCTCCTGACAAAAGTTTTTGGTAGCTATGTTTCCACGTGTACAAAAATCCGCTTTTAGAGAGCCAGGCTTGTAGTAAACACCTGCATGTATGACGCCACTATTATTACCAGTTTGATGTTTTGCCAAGACATTCTCTTTTTCAATAAGAAGAATGCTATTATCGGGATGCCTCTCTTTAAGTTGCATCGCAGTTGATGCTCCAAGAATTCCACCACCAATAATAATAAAGTCGTATATTAATTTCACTAGCGGAATCCATCTATATTATTAAACAATAGATTATCAGTATATAGATTATTAATAATATTATTGCTTAATAATAGGTTCACGTGGACTGTGAGTGATAATTTCGGGCGCGTCTTTTGTAACTATTGCCGTCTCTCCAACAGCCATCGAAAGACCTGTTTCACGGTCATTCAGAATCATATGGGTAAAGAAAGTCATGTTTTCCTCCAAAACTAATGGATTGCCCTCGAAAATCATCGGCTCTTCCATCCAGGTAGGCGGCCACATAGCGCCCATCGTATAACCAGCAACCGTCAGAACTGCATCATGTTCGCCGTGCTCTTCAAGTGTTTCTTTATAGATATCGAATAGTTCGCCGACCGTTGTTCCGGGTCGAAGTGCCGCCTGAACCTCGTCAAGTGCAGTGACACTGGTTTTATGCATTTTAAGATGCCGGTTATTTATCTCAGGACCTGTAAGGACAACGCCCATGCAAGCGACATGATAGTGTCTATATGCAAGCCCAAGTTCGAGTGTAACCTGATCATTCTCTGACACGTTTTTTCGTTTTGTAGTATAGCGTAGGTTTAGGGCGGAATCTCCACTTCCAAGGGGAGGAATGTGGGCAGGTAAGTCCGCATCAAGCCGAAAAAGCGTGTCATAAAAAGTGGCATAAATATCGCCCTCAAAAGCGCCAGGGTAAGTTGCCTCGATAACCTTGTCCATGACAATATCCATAACTTCGCCAGCCTTACGAAAATAGCTCAACTCCTGCGGACTTTTGACCAATCGAAGTATACGAATGAAATCGGGTGCAACCGTCAGCTCACACCAACCATCTAATATTTCGCTAATTTCTAGAAATAGACGTGGCGTCAGGCCCATTGTATCTACCTGAATACCAATCTTTTTTCCTTCCATGCCAAGTGAACGCAGCATATCTTTGATATGATCAGCGCGGGTTGAATCTTCAGTATCAGGAGAAATTCTGACATCCTCGCAGATTGAAGAATAGGAGAGGTTCCCCAAGTCAGCTGGCCGTGCTAAGTGTGTCAGAGCACCGTCTGTACCAATAAACATACTGCCGAAAATGCAAAACCCATCACTTTCGTAACCAGTCAGCCAATACATATCTTCGATTTTGAATAGCAGTAAACCGTCTAGTTCAAGCTTTTGAAGATGTTTGCGTGTTTTTTGCTGGCGTTGAGAGAATTCTTCCCGACTGAAATGGTTATAGGGTTTAGGCATCGCTTGTTCATACTATATTTTTTACATTGAATTGTACCACTCTAACTTATACGTATATTCAGACTTTCACGGTGCGGAGGAGGCTCATTGCTCTTGGCTATACATTAATTAACACACCCCTCACACATCAAAGT
>DUBF01000153.1 GCA_012960465.1 Rhodospirillales bacterium
TACACCTAGATGTTCGAGATGGAGGAAGATGTGATCTCCGTCTGCGCCAACGCCTCGTTTTTCTCTAATCTCAACGGTCATTGAGCGACTTACTACATCTCGCGAAGCTAAATCTTTAGCGCTCGGCGCATAACGTTCCATGAACGCTTCACCTTCCGAGTTGGTCAGGTATCCACCTTCACCACGCGCTCCCTCCGTGATTAAACATCCAGATCCATAAATACCAGTCGGATGAAACTGAACAAACTCCATATCTTCCATTGGCAGACCGGCACGCAGTACCATGCCATTTCCATCGCCCGTGCATGTATGAGCAGACGTGCATGAAAAATAACTACGTCCATAACCACCAGTCGCCATAACGGTTTGGTGAGCTAAAAAGCGATGCATCGTGCCATCAGCCAAGTTCCAAGCCATTACACCCCGGCAGACACCGTCATCGGCCATAATGAGATCAATCACAAAATACTCAATGAAAAACTCAGCATTATGTTTCATGCATTGTTGATAAAGCGTATGTAAAATAGCATGGCCCGTTCGATCAGCGGCTGCGCAAGCACGTTCGACCGGCGCTTCACCATAATCGCGCATATGACCACCAAAGGGGCGTTGATAAATTTTGCCATCTTCAGTTCTAGAGAACGGCACCCCAAAATGCTCCAGCTCATGCACCGCCGGCACTGCTTCCCGGCACATATATTCAATAGCATCCTGGTCACCCAACCAATCCGCACCCTTGACCGTATCATACATATGCCACTGCCAGCTATCATCCTGCATATTACCCAACGCGGCCCCGACGCCCCCTTGAGCTGCAACCGTATGCGAACGAGTTGGGAAAACCTTAGTTATGCAAGCTGTATCCAGACCAGCAGCCGTCATACCAAGCGTTGCTCTCAATCCAGCCCCGCCAGCACCAACAACAATTACGTCATGAACGTGGTCTATAATCTCATAGGAATTTAACATACTAAATTTCAGCCTCCGAAAGCAATTCTCATGAGGGCAGTAATACTTGAGACAACAAGGAAAACAGCTAGTAACTTATTAAGGACCAATGAAATAACTTTATTTCTTTCATTATGTACGTAGTCTTCAATAACAACTTGGAGACCAAGCTGCATATGATAAAATAAGGCAATCAAAAAAAGTGCCATCAATACAAAGCTGCCCGGCCCGTTTAACCAGACTTTGAAACCATCTTTGTCAACTCCTACTAAGTTGACTACTGAAAAAACAAACCAGATACTAAGCGGCACCAACGCCACTGCTGTAACACGTTGTGCCCACCAATGGGATGTTCCATCTTTAGCACTGCCAAGCCCACGTACACGACCCAAATCTGAGCGCAAAGCCATATTAAACTCCACCTAATAGGCCATAACCGGCAAACCAAGAAATCAATGTAAAACCGAGTGAAGCAACAACAACGATCCAACCTGTTATATGTACCTGCGGTAACTCTAATCCTCGGCCTGCGTCCCAGAACATATGTCGAATACCATTACATAAATGATAGAACAAAGCCCAGGTCCAGCCAAGAAGTAGCAATCTGCCAAGCCAACTCGCCAGAAAATCTTGCGCTCGCTCAAAGGCATCAGGTCCATAAGCGGCAGCGTTCAACCAGTAAACTAGAACCAAAGCACCCGCCGCAAGACCAATCCCGGTTATCCGATGTAAAATCGATAAAACCGAGGTAATCTGAGGTTTGTAAACCTGTAAATGCGGAGACAGCGGGCGATTTCCCGTATTCATAAACTAAACCTCAATTAAATTATTAAATTGATTATCGTAAATTTAAACCCCGAAGCCCACAAAAGCTTATTTTAGTAGATAAAACTAAAGCTATAGGACTTCAAACATATTTTTTATTTAGTGTTACAAAAATAGCAAGCCAGCGTAATCTTGACAAAAGTATGCTTAACAAAAGTATAAAAGATACAATACAAAACTATTCAGGATTAATTGTTGAGTTAAAATCAAATATACCAATAGATTTTATTTTATTCTAAATAATCTCGTATCAAAGTTTCAGCAATTTGAACTGTGTTTAAAGCAGCACCTTTACGAAGATTATCCGCAACTACCCAGAAATTAAGCCCATTCTCTAGCGTCATATCATCACGGATTCGACTCACATAAACAGGATCTTCTCCCGCACATTCGACCTGGGTAACATAACCTTCATCCGCACGGTGATCAACGACGACCACTCCTGGAGCGCCGCGCAGAGCTTCCCGGGCCTCTTCGGTTGATATAGGGTTTTCAAATTCAATATTAACAGATTCAGCATGGCCAACGAAAACGGGTACCCGGACACAAGTTGCTGTCAGCCGAATTTCTGGATCAAGAATTTTTTTTGTCTCAACCATCATTTTCCACTCTTCTTTAGTAGAGCCATCCTCCATGAACATATCTATTTGCGGGATTGCGTTGAATGCAATCTGTTTAGAAAAATTTTCTTGGAATTTGTGTTCTGGCTCATTCATATAAATCCCCTTGGTCTGATTGAATAATTCATCCATCGCAGATTTACCTGCACCAGAAACAGACTGATAAGTTGAAACAACAACCCTTCGAATTCGCGCTAAATCATGCAATGGTTTCAATGCCACAACCAACTGAATGGTCGAACAATTTGGATTTGCTATAATATTTCGATTACGAAACTCCGCAATTGCATCAGGATTTACCTCGGGAACAACTAGTGGAACGTCAGGGTCCATGCGAAATTGGGATGTATTGTCTATTACAATTGCGCCCACTGAAGTTGCGCGCGGTACATATTCTTTTGAAATTTTAGCTCCGGGACTAGATAAAACTATGTCAGTTCCTTCAAAATCAAAGCTGGCCAGTTCATGTATTTTTAAAACCTCATCCTCACCATAAGATACTTCCGCACCTACCGACCGGGACGATGCAACTGCTACTACATCCGTTACAGAAACACCCCGTTCAGGCAAGATTTGTAGAATTTCACGTCCAACATTACCCGTTGCACCAACAATTGCATACTTATAACTCATTTTAGTTCTCCGCGCCCCACGACAAAATATAAAAGAAGGAGATTTTATGGCTCCGCCTTTTTTTGCTCATCGGAGACTTAGTAATTAAGCTGCTAATTTATCGAGTTCATTAATGATCGCATCACCCATCCCAGAAGTAGAAACTCGGGTCATACCCTCGCCCATAATATCACTCGTACGCAGACCTAGATTGAGTACATTCTGAACAGCTTGATCAACGAAATCAGCATCTTTAAACATATCAAACGAATAGCGTAACAACATTGAAAAACTGAGAATTTGTGCTAAAGGATTCGCAATACCTTGACCAGATATATCTGGCGCCGAGCCGTGCACAGGTTCATAAAGCGCAGATTGTCGACCCCTTTCATCCGACAAACCTAAAGACGCAGAAGGCAACATTCCCAGTGAACCCGTTAACATTGCCGCACAATCTGACAAAATGTCGCCAAACATATTTGTCGTGACAATTACGTCAAATTGTTTTGGATTACGTACTAGTTGCATCGCCGCATTATCAACATACATATGGGTGAGCTCAATTTCAGGATATGCCTCCCCAACTTTCACCATTTCTTCTCGCCACATTACTGTAGCTTCTAGAACATTAGCTTTATCGATTGAACAAACACGTTTATTACGCTTCCCAGCCAAGTCCATAGCAACGCGACCAATTCGCTGGATTTCGGGTGTAGTATAGGTCAACGTATTAAAGCCTCTCCTGTCACCTCCATCCATATCTTCAATGCCACGTGGCTCCCCAAAATAAATACCACCAGTAAGTTCCCTTATTATCATGATATCGAGACCTTTGACGATATCAAGTTTTAAAGTGGAGGCATCTGCCAACGCATCAAAAACGATTGCAGGCCGCAAGTTGGCAAATAAACCAAGTTCTTTACGTATACCTAACAAGCCTCTCTCAGGCTGAACCTCAAATGGCAAAACTTCCCATTTTGGCCCTCCAACTGCGCCCATGAGTATAGCATCCGCCGCATGAGCAGCTTCAAGTGTTTCGTCTGGTAATGGGACCCCCGTTTCATCAATCGCCGCACCACCAATCAATCCTTGGGTAATATCAAACGTCACCGAACGACGTTTGTCCATCCAATCAATAACGCGCCAAACCTGGGTCATTATTTCAGGGCCGATACCATCACCGGGTAAAAATAATAATTTATTATTAGTTGACATTATCTTTCTCTTTATAAAAATTATCTCTAATTACCAAGGTTGAGCGATTTTTTTTCTCGCTTCAAATTCTTTTATTTTATCGACTTTTTGAAGAGTTAGCCCTATGTCATCTAGACCATTAAGCAAACAATTTTTTTTAAATGCGTCAACGTCAAATTTAATGACACCACCATCTGGCCCGGTTATTTCCTGAGCTTCCAAATCAATAGATATTGTCGAATTTGCACCCCGTTCTGCATCTTCCATTAATTTATCAACTTCTTCTTGCGGTAGTTGAATTAATAGAATTCCATTTTTTGAACTATTATTGTAAAAGATGTCGGCAAAACTTGGGGCAATTATGCATTTGATACCGTAATCAAGTAGTGCCCAAGGAGCGTGTTCACGTGATGACCCACAACCAAAATTTTCGCCCGCAATAAGAATTTCCGCATCTTTATAAGCAGGTTTATTCAGAACAAAATTTTCACGATCAGTTCCATCTTCATTAAACCGTAACGTGCTAAACAAATCCGCACCAAGGCCCGTACGTTTGATTGTTTTCAAAAATCTAGCCGGGATAATCATGTCGGTATCAACATTAATTAAAGGCAGTGGAGCTGCAACTGAGGTCAATTTATCAAATTTTTCCATAAAATTTTCCCCTTTCCTAATCCAGATCACGAACATCGGTCAAATGCCCAGTTATAGCGGCGGCAGCAGCCATGGCGGGGCTCACCAAATGGGTCCTGCCACCTGGTCCTTGCCGACCTTCAAAGTTCCGGTTTGACGTCGAAGCCGCTCTAGCACCAGGCTTTAATTTGTCCGCGTTCATTGCCAAACACATAGAACAACCGGCTTCTCGCCACTCAAATCCAGCTTCAACAAAAATTTGATCTAAGCCTTCTTGTTCAGCGAGTTCTTTAATCAACCCAGAACCTGGTACAACCAAAGCCTGAACGCCGTTAGCCACTTTTCTGCCTTTTACAACGTCAGCAGCAGCTCGAATATCTTCAATTCGACTATTAGTACAAGAACCAATAAAAGCAGTATTTATTTTAATATCTTTCATTAACGTACCGGCTTCAAGTCCCATATACTCCAGAGATCGCTCCATCTTATTACGGCGGTTCTCATCTTCTATGTCGGCTGGATTGGGAACCTGACCATCAATTGTTGTTACATCTTCGGGGCTCGTACCCCAAGTAACTTGAGGGGAGATTTCAGAAGCGTCCATAGCAACCTCTTCATCAAATTTTGCACCCGGATCAGTTTTTAAGGTTTGCCAATAGTTGACCGCAAGCTCCCAAGCACCTCCCTTTGGAGATTTGGGGCGACCTTTAAGATATTCAAAGGTTGTTTCATCTGGAGCAAACAAACCAACACGGGCCCCCGCCTCGATGGTCATGTTACAAACAGTCATCCGGCCTTCCATAGTCAGTGATTTAAAGGCATCGCCAGAAAATTCTATTGCAGCGCCAGTCCCACCTGCAGTACCTATTTTTCCAATAACCGCGAGGATCAAATCTTTTGCCGTAATACCTCTAGGCAAATTGCCATTGACCGTTACCCGCATATTCCTGCATTTCTGTAATATTAAAGTTTGTGTTGCTAGAACATGTTCAACCTCTGACGTACCTATTCCAAATGACATTGAGCCAAAAGCACCATGAGTAGCTGTATGAGAATCGCCACAAACCAACGTAGTACCGGGCAAAGTAAATCCTTGTTCCGGGCCTACTACATGACAAATGCCTTGGCGAATATCATTCATTGAATAAAGTTCTACACCAAAATCAGAACAATTTTTTTCAAGCGCTTCAATTTGAATTCGAGATTCTTTGTCCTTGATTACACCAGAACGATTAGTCGTTGGTACGTTATGATCTGCAACAGCGAGGGTCAGATCGGTTCGATGCACACTGCGACCGTCTTTACGCAAACCCGCAAAGGCCTGGGGTGAAGTAACCTCATGCACCAAGTGCCTATCTATATATATCAGGCAGGTACCATCTTCTTGTTTGTCAACAATATGAGAATTCCATATTTTATCATAAAGGGTTGTTGTTTCGTTCATCTTAAATCACTCGCTTATAGGTATTAGAATAAACCTCCGCAGAAGTAGTTATTATTGAAACTAATCTTCTATCTTTTCTTCTACTTGCCCTTCAACAGGTTTGACCGGCGTTTTAGCCTTTACTTTTGCCCTCGATGTTTTTTTTACAGCACTAGCTTGTTTACTTTTTTCTTTTGCAATTAGCGCTATTTTGCGATCGGCAGCAGAGAGCTTCGCAGCATATCCATCCGTTCGTTCTGCAATACGTGCACGCTTTCCTTGACGACCACGTAGGTAATATAATTTTGCCCTACGCACATCACCGCGGCGCAAAATCTCAATACTGTCAACATTTGGTGAGTAAAGAGGAAATACCCTCTCCACACCTTCGCCATAGGAAATTTTTCGAACGGTAAAGTTTGAGTGAAGACCATCATTTTTGCGGGCAATACAAACACCTTCATAAGCCTGAATACGCTCGCGCTCACCTTCAACAACTTTGACGTTCACCTTAATTGTATCACCTGGAGCAAATTCTGGCATCGGTTTATCTGCGCTTAGCTTATCAATTTGCTCCTGTTCGATTTCTTGCAAAATATTCATCTTCTTTTCCTTAAAATAGTGTTTAACTTTTGAAGTTCTTAGTGTTTATTAAATTTGGCTTCATGTTTTATATTATACTTTTCCCACAAATCTGGTCGCCTTTCTTGCGTAATTTGTTCTGCCTGCGTTTGTCGCCAAATCCTTACATTTTCGTGGTGACCGGATAGAAGGATTTCTGGGACCTCCCGTCCATCCCACTCTCTAGGTCGGGTATAATGGGGATATTCAAGCAATCCTCCCTCAAAACTCTCTTCAATTGGAGCCAACTTATTGCCTATAACTCCAGGCAAAAGACGAACGCAGGCATCAATTAATGCCAGAGCAGCAGGCTCACCGCCTGACAAAATAAAATCACCTAAACTAATTTCTTCAATCTCCCAGGCATCGAGCACGCGGTTATCAATACCTTCGTAACGGCCACACAAAATGACTACACCAGCTGAAGCAGCCAGCTCCTTTACTCGTGTCTGGGTCAGTGGCGTACCCCGTGGTGTGACGTATATCCGCGATAATTGATTTGACTTTTTTACCGACATAAGCGCCGCGTCTATAACGTCAGCGCGCATCACCATTCCGGCACCACCGCCAAAAGGCGTATCATCTACGGTTTGTTGATTGTCCGCAGCAAAATCTCGGATATCAACTGTATCGATTGACCAAAGGCCATCATCAAGAGCCTTGCCAGCTAGCGACAGCCCAAGTGACCCAGGAAACATCTCAGGGAATAATGTGACCACCGTGGCGCTCCAGTCTTGATTTGCTGCAGCTGCACTTATTGTCACTTCTTTCAGCATATTTTCTGCCATCAACTTCCCTCGGCTTTATATTCGTCATGGTTTTTTTGTGCAAAAACGTCAATTGGTGGATCAACTACGATACGTCCATTTTCCATATCGATCTCAGGGACAACTTCCTGCGATATTTTATACATCTCCGTACCACCATCCTGCAAATCCACCTCTATAATTTCGCCGGCACCATAATTATCCACCATACTTACAATACCAATTGTCTCACCATTTGTATTTTCAACTTTCAGACCAACTAAGTCTGTATAATAGAACTCATCATCTTCCAACTTTGGCAATAAATCTCGCGATAAATATAACTCCACCCCCCTCATCGCCTCAGAAGCATTTCTATCAGTCACCCCACTTAATTTAGCTACCAAACCTTTTTTATTATTGCTAATTAAATCTAAATTAAAACTCCGTTTACCGTTTTTGTCGGTTAATAGTCCATAGGCTGCAATATCTTCGGGGAAAACCATAAAACTTTTAATTTTCACATAACCCTTCAGACCATGAGACCCAACAACGACGCCCACACAAATCCGGTTTTGATCTATGCCTTTAATCATAAAACCTAGTCGCTTTTCTTTTCCTCTTCTGTTGGAACAGCTTCCGCTGGAGCTTCTTCCTCCTTAGCTTCTTCCGCTGGAGCTTCTTCCTCCTTAGCTTCTTCCGCTGGAGCTTCCTCCGCTTTAGCTTCTTCCGCTGGAGCTTCCTCCGCCTTAGCTTCTTCCGCTGGAGCTTCTTCCGCTGGAGATGGAGCAGCTGCGGCAGCCTCAGCTTCACCAGCCACATTTTCTTGAGTTATTTTTTTTGCTTCTTCTTTCTCTCTTATTCGCTCCAAGGTTTTTGCACGTGGAAGATGCTGTTTTGTCTGCTCGGCGTAAACTGGTTTTTCAATAATATCAGCCGCACCCAAAAAACGAGCAACACGATCTGTTGGCAAAGCACCATTAGCTAGCCAATGTTTAATACGGTCCTCTTTAAGTACCACTCTCTCCGGATGATCTTTAGCAACCATTGGATTATAAGTACCTACACGCTCAATAAATCGACCGTCACGTGGACTTCGCGTATCCGCAACAACAATACGATAAAAAGGGCGCTTTTTTGCACCACCACGCGATAAACGAATTTTAGTAGACATTATATTTCTTTCCTCTTTCTTTACTTTAAATAAGAATTTTAACTTAAAACTTCATTCCTGGGGGCGGCACCATACCGCCAAGCATACCGTCACCCATTCCAGGCATCATACCTTTAATACCCTTTTTGCCCATTTTCTTCATCATAGTCGCCATTTGCTGAAATTGTTTAAGCAAGCGATTTACATCTTGCACACTGGTGCCCGAACCGGCAGCAATGCGTTTCCGTCTTTTTGCGTTTAATAGTTTTGGATTACGTCGCTCTTTCAATGTCATGGATAATATGATTG
This sequence comes from Rhodospirillales bacterium, assembly GCA_012960465.1. Lineage (GTDB taxonomy): Bacteria > Pseudomonadota > Alphaproteobacteria > Rhodospirillales > UBA2165 > TMED23. The sequence goes on from DUBF01000153.1 coordinate 9,085, forward strand.
CTTCTTGACGTGCGATCATCCGATCATCAATGTTGGCATCAGCAATTTGTTTTTTCATTTTACCAACGCCAGGCAGCATACCCATTAAACTATTAACATCACCCATACTTTTGACTTGAGCCAACTGTCGCTGCAAATCTTCTAATGAGAATTGACCTTTTAGCGCTCGCTTAGCAACTTTTTCTGCTTCAGCTTGATCCGCAACCTCACCTGCTTTTTCAACAAGACCAACGATATCGCCCATGCCAAGAATACGGCCAGCAATGCGCTCAGCTTGAAAGGTTTCAAGTGCATCAAGCTTCTCACCGACACCCATAAATTTAATTGGACAACCTGTAACCGACCGCATGGAAAGAGCGGCACCACCGCGGGCATCACCATCGACCCTTGTGAGCACAATGCCCGTTATACCTATTTTTGCATTAAATTCTGATGCCACGTTAACGGCATCTTGGCCACCCATGGCATCGGCAACCAAAAGGATCTCTGCAGGTGCAACAGTATTTCGAATTTCAGCCACTTCATGCATAAGGTCTTGGTCTATCGCTAAACGACCCGCTGTATCTAAAATAACAACATCATAGCCTTCACGGCGCCCTGTCTCCATCGCTCGTTTAGCTATACCTATAGGCTGCTCTCCAAATACAGGGGTTAAATCATTGACACCAGCTTGGATCGCGAGCTGTGCAAGTTGTTCCTGTGCTGCTGGGCGTGCTACATCCAGCCCTGCAACTAATACTTTTTTTCGGTCTTTATTTTTTAAGCGAAGGGCTAATTTAGCTGTCGTTGTAGTTTTACCGGAACCTTGCAAACCAACCATTAATATCGGCACAGGTGCAGTTGCAGCTAAATTGATCTCAGCATCTTCGGGGCCTAGCATTTCTATGAGATGATCATTGACAACCTTTACAACCATTTGACCCGGTGTGACGCTTTTAATCACATCGTGGCCGAGAGCCTTTTCTTTAACACTGCCAATAAATTCTTTAACAACCGGTAACGCAACGTCAGCTTCCAGCAACGCAACACGAATTTCCCGCAAGGCGTCTGAAATATCAGATGGACTCAGAGCACCCCGTCTCTTCAAGCGGTCAAAGATATTACCAAATTTATCGCTTAAGCCATCAAACACGTTTTAAGCTCCATATTACACAAACAAAAAACACCAGTGCGCGAAACTCGCGGACTGGCTGCGCCCCCATATCAACAAAATAAAACCCTAAGCCAATAACTTAAATGAGGCCGTCAAGACAAACAATTAAGGTGGTGAAAACTATTGATTTATAGTTCAAAAGTCAAGAGGTTAACATTTTAATCTAAATAATGTTCACCGCCTATTGCATCCGAACTTTAGGAACGGATTGGCTGGTATAATGTAATAAACAGAAAAATAGTGGACTTGCAGTAGTTTCAGCTCTATATCGCCACTATGACCGCATTAAATTTTATAAAAATGCATGGCCTGGGAAATGATTTTGTTATTTTTGATGCCCGGAACACGCCGACTGAATTGAATGCGCTCCAAACGCAATCGATAGCTGATCGTCGGCGCGGTATTGGATGTGACCAAGTTATTTTGCTTGCAAATGGGTGCAAGGGAGGCGACGTCATGATGCGCATTTTTAATGCAGATGGCAGCGAAGTTGAAGCATGCGGCAATGCAACATGCTGTATTGGCAGATTAATAATGAACGAAAAAGGTTCAAACCAGGCAACTATCGAAACTTTAAGCGGCTTATTAGTTGCTAGCAAAACAGTAGCGGGTATCTGCGTTGATATGGGACCTGCCTACATAGAATGGCAAGATATCCCGCTTGTAACTGAGATGGATACATTGTCACTAGATATAACAGAAGGTGCTTTAAATAATCCTGTGGCCGTCGGCATTGGCAACCCTCATGCGGTTTTTTTTGTTAATAACACGGTCAAAATAGACCTCGAGAAAGTTGGCCCCGTTATAGAGCATCACAAGTTTTATCCAAAAAGAACAAATGTTGAGGTTGCCGAAATTACGTCCCGTAATCATATTCGCCTTCGTGTTTGGGAACGAGGAGTTGGTATTACGCAAGCTTGCGGGACTGGGGCCTGTGCAACGTTGGTTGCCGCCGTGCGCCGGAACCTAACTGAACGAAAAGCAATTGTTGAATTGGATGGCGGGCCGTTAGAAATAGAATGGCGTAACGATAACCACATTTTTATGACGGGGCCGACAGAGATGAGCTATACTGGGACCTGGATGTTATGACGGAGGAAAAGGTCTCGCCAGAAGTTATAACGTTTGGTTGCCGGCTTAATACGTTCGAATCAGAAGTGATACGCGATCACGCGAAAGCGGCAGGCCTCAGCAACACAGTTATATTTAATACCTGTGCAGTAACGTCAGAAGCCGAGCGTCAAACGAGAAGTAAGATTAGAAAATTTCGACGCGACCACCCAAATACCGCGATTATTGTTTCAGGCTGCGCTGCTCAAATAGCCCCAGAAAAATATAAAAATATGCTAGAAGTCGACCTTGTGTTGGGAAATGAAGAAAAGCTCAAAATGGAGAGTTACCTGCCATCAGGTTCAAAAATTAAATCGCAAATATCTGATATTATGAAAGCAACAGAGGTCCCAGGTCACCTAATTAGCGGATTTGAATCACACTCCAGAGCATTTGTCCAAATTCAGCAAGGTTGCAACCACCGCTGTACCTTTTGTATCATCCCTTATGGGCGGGGTAATAGTCGGTCCGTGCCAATTAAACAAATTGTAGATCAGATTAACCTTTTAGTCGATCAAGGGTACCTCGAAGCCGTTCTAACCGGCGTAGATATATCATCTTATGGCCAAGATTTACCAAGCAAACCATCACTAGGCCAAATGATCCGTCGATTACTCGTATTGGCACCAGATCTAAAGCGCTTACGTCTGAGCTCTCTTGATCCCGCAGTCATCGATGACGATTTAATTGACTTAATCGCTTCTGAACATCGTTTAATGCCACATTTACATTTAAGCGTTCAAGCCGGTAGTGATTTAATTTTAAAACGCATGAAACGTCGTCATAATAGGCAAGACGTAATCAACCTTTGCACACGTATCCGAAAAATTAGGCCGAGTATTGTGTTTGGAGCCGACCTAATTACCGGGTTTCCAACAGAAACAGGACCGCTATTTAAAAAAACCATAGAATTGGTCGATGATGCTGGTCTTACTTATTTGCACGTCTTCCCGTATTCCCCGCGGCCTGAAACACCGGCAGCCAACATGCCGCAAGTAGAGCAAAAGACCCGAAAAGCCCGTGCGGCAGTTCTGCGCAAGAAAGGCGAAGAGACTAAGGCTAATTATTTTCAAACACTCACCGGTCAAATGGCTAAAATTTTGGTGGAGCGCAAGGACCGGGGCTATACTGAGACCTACGCACCCGTTCGCTTAACAAATCAGCATCATCAAGGTGCTATTGTCTCAGCCATAATTACCAAATCTTCAGCTAAGGGCCTAACTGCAAAAATTTTGGCCAACCCTCTATAATGAATAATAAAGAACATAAGGAAATAAAAAGTGGTTGGTTATCGCGCCTAAAAGGGGGCCTAAGCCGCTCTTCATCAGTCCTTTCGAAAAATATCAACGATCTTCTAACAAAACGAAAACTTGATGACGCTGCGATCGAAGAGCTCGAAGAAATTTTAATTACATCTGATTTAGGTGTTTCAACTGCAGCCAGACTGAGCCAATCAATTGCATCTTCACGCTTTGGTAAAGAAACTACTTCAGAAGAAATCAAGGCCGTATTAGCGTCCGAGATAACTAAAATCTTGGAGCCAATAGCTATTCCATTAGAACCAGACGCTAAAAATACACCGCATGTTATTGTAGTTTGCGGCGTTAATGGCGTCGGTAAAACAACAACTATAGGTAAGCTTGCACGAGCCTACACAGCTAAAGGCCAAAAGGTTGTGCTGGCTGCAGGCGACACATTCCGAACAGCCGCGATTGAACAATTAGAGATCTGGGGTCAACGCACAAACTCTCAGGTTATCAGCTCTGAAATTGGAAAAGATGCCGCGAGCCTTGCTTATGACGCATTTGAACAAGCAAAAAAAACAAAAGCCGGTATCCTTTTGATAGATACTGCGGGCCGTCTGCAAAATAAGAAGGAGTTGATGGCAGAACTGCAAAAAATCATCCGTGTCATCCGTAAAATAGACCATGTCGCACCACATAGCTGCTTGCTTGTACTAGATGCCACCACAGGTCAAAACACCCATTCCCAAGTTGAGGTTTTTGCAGACGCAATTAATATTACTGGCCTTATTGTCACCAAACTCGACGGCTCTTCTAAGGGTGGTGTACTCGTCTCATTAGCAGAAAAATTTGGTCTTCCTGTCCATGCAATCGGTATTGGCGAACAACCAGAAGACTTACAACCATTTAAGGCCCGTGATTTTGCTAATTCGTTGATGGGACTAGAGTAGAGAACTGAATTTCAAGATAAATAGCCCAGAGACAGCTATCTATTATACACGAATATTCAAATAAAATCCTCGAGGAACATCCTCCCGAAACGGCTTGTCTGCGTCAAGCGTTTGGTCAAGCTTGGCTAATGCCCGGCGAAAAGCAGGCTCATCCATTGGTTTGGTAATCCTAGCCTGACGATCAACTTCTTTTGAAGCTTCATATCCGGAAAGTGCTTGTTTGCGAAACTGCCCAGAATGCTTGAGAGGCTGGACAGCAGCGGCTCCCACTCTAAAATCATCGGTCACTGGTTGATATACTTTTAATGTGTAAATTCAGGCCCATATATACTTTAACCTTTTATTAGTTTCCATTAAATTCATTGTGGCTAAAAAAAGTTAATGAATCCTATCCTTGTTTGAATTTTTTCAGCTAAAATACTAAAGGATTGAAAAAAATACTCCAGTTCAGCTCATGCATATCGTTACAACTAAAGTAGTGTATAAAGAATACATTATATTATGAACGCATTAATTCCTTTTGCAAATTTTCATAATAATTCTAGATAAACTATAATCGAAAATCGTAATTGAAGATGTTCAATTTAGCCTATTTTATTTTTGCGTGGAAGCCACAAAACAGTTTAACATAGTGTATGTACGAGCCCACAAAGGAAATAACTTAAAACCAAACGAGCTACAAGTACTGAAAATGAGAAATTATTATGAATGAGGATGCAACGACGCAAACGTCCAAAACCAAAATGAAAAATAAGGACAATTTGAGAGAAATATTTCTTGAACCAACCTACGGGATCAAAGGCGAGCCGCTAGATGATGACGGAAGCCACAAATCTTTTATGGGAAGGTCTAGTTTTGCAACCCGCCGTTGGTTAGTTCTATTAACAAACATTATTGCATTTTGCAGCATGGCGGCGCTGTTTTTTCATGGTGACCAATTACTAACATATTCGTTTCAACAAGTTCGTACAGCCAGTCATTTTTCTAAGCTAGTTTTTAAAATTGAATCTGAAATTGTCGCATTGAATAGCGACAGTAACAATTTCATTTGGACAAAAGATTTACGCTACTCCGAGAATTACAACAAACGCGCTGAAACATTGATTCGCGATCTTAAAATCTTAGTAGAAAACCCAAAATTCCCAACAAGCCAAAAATTAGCAACGACCTTATATGATGGTATTGCAGAGCATAAAAAACAATTCTCCAAAATTATCAAAATCCAAAATTTATTAGGATTTAACAAGAATATTGGTATCTTAGCGAATGCCACAACATCTTTAGCGACGCTCGAAAAACGCCTGTCTCAATTAACCTCAACCAAAAAAAATACAGAAATACAAAATCTTCTTGGTAAGATCAAAATTAGTGAAGTAAAATTAACTCAAGGTGTAAATGCAAAAAAACAACAGGAAATTAACGTTCTCATCAACCTCCTCAATAAGGCATTGGTCACCTCAGCGCTAAAAAGTAAAGAACAGAGAACTTTGAAAAGCCTGATACAAAGCCACCTTAATGATATTACCCAACTATCTCGCACCTACATCATCTATAATAAAGCAACGACCAGACTGGGAGAAATAAGTGCCTATATAGCACCGAGCATAAATACAATCATAAATTATAATGACAACCTCTCTCTTCTAGCTCGCCAGGAAAGTCTTGAAACGCAGCACTTAATTCGACAAATTATAATTTTTGGTAGCGGCGGTATATTGCTTTTACTCATTTTGTTTCACATGATTATAATACGAAGCGTTACTATACCAGGGACCAAAATAGTAGAAACCGCCATAGAATTAGCACATGGTAATGTAAGCGCGCCCATCCCTTATCTTGCGAACTCAGACCCAATAGGTCAGCTAGCCAACACATTGACCATCTTCCGAGAGAACATGATGCAAGCTGACCGCTTACGCAAAGATTTAGAAATTGCACGGCAGGAAAGCATTCAACCTAGTATTGAACACATCCCAAATGCACATAAACTTCAAAATTTAGATCAATACCAGAACGAGGTCCTCTCACCAGAAAAGAACCAAGAAGAGGCGTTGGTCAACCCCGATAACTCAATCGATAACAATACAATTTCAAAGATCAGTAATAAAATAACGGCAACCAGCCAAAATGCTTCTGATGCATTTGAAGAAGTTGAACGAACGGAAATTATGGTTTCGGGCCTTGAAGATACGGCAGAAAAGATTGAGGATATTGAAGTTCTCATAATAGGCATCAGCGACCAAATTAGTTTGCTTGCAGTGCAAACGGCCCTACACACAAATAATGAAACTAGTGACGAGAACCTCATTCAACTCTATGAGAAACGGGATAAAAGAAAACCCAAAATTAAATCCGGTTCGGGTCAAACAGTAGATGATCGCATTAAATCTATTCAAGACGGAACAAAACGAGTTATTAAAGAGGTCCAGAAGATTGGAACAACAGTCCACGATGTAAATAAAATTGCCAGAGAAATTTCTAATACTATATCGCGGGAGGCCCTAGAAGCTGCTAACCAACTTCTTCGACAATCTGAGGATCTCCGCACTATATTAGATAATATTTTAGATAAAACTCAAAATGAAAATACACCCATATCGAGGCCCAAAATATAAAAGTAAATTTAAAGCAACAAGAATTAAAGGGATAAACCCTATAACCAAAGTTATTTAAATTAAGCCTAGAAATAAAATAGGATTTTTAAAAGATAATTTCTCTGATAAAAATAATTTCAGTGACAATAAAGATAAAAAAAGAGCCTAAAAATTTCTAGGACCCTGTCTAAAGAAATAATTATTCCATTAATACGGCAACACCCGGCAGTGTTTTTCCTTCAAGCCATTCAAGGAATGCCCCACCAGCCGAAGAAATATACGAAAAATTGTCTACCACTCCAGCATTTGCTAATGCGGACATAGTATCTCCACCGCCAGCTACCGTCAAAAGTTTACCTGCCTCTGTTAGCCTTGACGCAGACTTGGCAACTGCATTTGTACCTGCATCAAATGGCCTAAACTCAAAGGCACCAAGTGGACCGTTCCAAACTAACGTCTTACATGTGCCAAGCACTGCTTCAATGTTGTCCAATGTACCTGGTCCAACATCTAAAATCATTTTCTCTGGGGGGATTGCATCAATTGATGCAATGTTTGATGCACTACCATCACTTAATTTAGGTGCAACTACTGCATCAACAGGCAAATGTATTATACAGTTAGAATACCGAGCTTTATCAATAATATTCCTTGCAGTCATGGACATATCCTCTTCACATAAAGAACTCCCCACGGTTACGCCAGTAGCATACAAGAAGGTATTTGCCATTGCGCCTCCGACAATTAAATGATCAACCTTGTGAATTAAGTTTTCCAACACCCCAAGCTTAGTCGATATTTTGTTACCGCCAACAATTGCGGCAACTGGATGGGTAGGATGGGTGAGTGCTTGGTCAAGTGCTTCTAATTCTCGTTGCATCAATCGACCAGCCGCTGACGGTATCAAGCGAGCCACACCATCAATTGAAGCGTGCGCTCGGTGAGCACAGGAAAAAGCGTCGTTAATAAAAATATCACCTAGTTTACTAAGAAATTCAGCAAAGGCAGGTTGATTAATTTCTTCACCAGGATTAAAACGGAGATTTTCAAGCAAAACTATCTCGCCCGGATGGGCTGCATGCCGGCCATCAGGAGAAAAACTGATATTCGTATTTGGCAAAAACGACTTTAGAACCGGGACCAAAGGCTCGAGAGAATACTTTTTTATAGGACGCCCATTAGGACGCCCCAAATGACTAGACAAAACAATACCAGCCCCTTTTGTTAGAACCTCTATTAAGGTTGGAACAGTTTTTTCAATCCGAGTAGTGTCGGTAATGATACCCCCCTGCATCGGAATGTTCATATCAACCCTCAATAGCACGCGTTTATCTGTCAGTTCAAAATCATCAAGTGTTCTTAAAATTGACATTTTTTTGCATGCCCCTAGAAAATTTAAACGGATTAAGACGCAATATATACCGCTGGTTAGCTTGCACAAGTCACCACCCAGCTAGTTTTCTACTAGCACAATAAAAAAAGCGGCTTAGCTAAGAAAGCCAAACCGCTTAACGGATAATCCAATTCTATTTGCTCAAAATGGGAAGGGGGGGGAAGAGCATACAAAATTACAAGGCCATCTCTGGGGTAATTCAGTATTTTAAATCTATAATAGTACCTGACATAGAAACTAATAATGCTTATTAGGCAATATATCAATATAATCATATTGCAAAAAATAAACTGCAACATTTGTCATTTTCTATAATTCGAATCTCGCAGATTTAGTAAGATCTAAAGTGACAATTTATGACGCCTTCAAATCACGGAGAACGTACTTTAGGATCCCCCCATGGCGATAGTATTCAACTTCGTCAGCTGTATCAATGCGACACAGCAAGGTGATACTTTCAATCGATCCATCAGCACGTTGAATATTGCACGAGACGTCCATTCGAGGCTTGATCCCATCTTTTATACCGATAATATCAAAAATCTCGGTGCCATCCAGTCCAAGAGTTAATCGATTCTGATTTTCTTTAAATTGCAACGGCAAAACACCCATCCCCACTAGGTTGGAGCGATGAATTCGTTCAAAACTCTCGACAATAACGGCCTTAGCCCCCAAAAGTGTGGTGCCCTTTGCTGCCCAATCTCGTGATGAACCATTACCATATAATTTGCCGCCAACAATAACCAATGGCACGCCCTCTTCCGCGTACTTCATCGCAGCGTCATAAATAGGCATCACTTCTCCTGAAGGCTGGTGTTTTGTAACGCCCCCTTCAGTGCCTGGTGCCATCTCGTTCTTGATCCGAATATTGGCGAAAGTTCCTCGCATCATAACTTCATGGTTACCGCGACGTGAGCCATATGAGTTGAAGTCTTGAGTTCGCACTTGCCGGTCAGTAAGATAACTTCCAGCTGGGCTATCTTCTTTGATAGCTCCTGCTGGAGAAATATGATCGGTAGTGATAGAATCACCTAGAATTGCTAGCTCACGGGCACCTTTTATATCAGAAAAATCACCCGCTTCTTCTTTCATACCCTCAAAAAAACTCGGATATTTAACATACGTGGAAGCTTCCTGCCAATCGTAGGTTTCACTACCTTCCGTTTGTATATTTTGCCATTGCTCGGGACCTTGCCAAACCTCATCACCATAACGACTGGCAAACATTTCTGGCGTGATATGATTAAGTACCGCATCGCTAACTTCTTGGTTACTCGGCCAGATATCTTTTAGGTAAACGGGGCTTCCATCTCGGTCCTGTCCCAACGAATCTTTGTAGAGATCGCAAGTCATTGAACCAGCCAGAGCATAAGCGACAACCAAGGGTGGAGAAGCTAAATAATTAGTTTTAATTTGCGCGTGGATGCGACCTTCAAAGTTTCGATTGCCCGATAGCACAGCACAAACGGTTAAATCACCATCAACAATAGCTCTGTCAACGGGTTCAGGCAAAGGCCCAGAATTACCTATACAAGTTGTACAGCCGTATCCGACCACGTTAAATCCAAGCTCGTCGAGATCGCCTTGCAGATTTGCATCTTCCAGATAATCTGAGACCACTTTGCTACCAGGAGCAAGAGAAGTTTTCACCCAGGGCTTCGGCTTTAGCCCAAGCGCATTAGCATTACGCGCTAACAACCCTGCCGCCATTAAAACACTTGGGTTAGATGTATTCGTACACGACGTGATCGCTGCAATAACAATGTCCCCATCTTGAACTTCATATTCGGCACCTTTAGGCGCTTGGGGACCTTTCCCACGGCCGACTGCGTTAAGCGTCTCTTCAAATGCTGGTGCAGCGTTAAACAAAGAAATCCGATCTTGCGGCCGTTTTGGACCGGAGATTGAGGGCTCAACCGTCGAAATATCTAGTTCCAAAGTATCCGTAAAAATAGGGTCTGGCGTTTGCGCATCACGCCACATACCTTGAATTTTTGCATAGGCTTCAACCAAATCAACCCGGCCAGAATCACGTGAGGTAAACCTTAAAAAACGAAGTGTTTCTTGGTCGATCGGGAAAATACCACACGTTGCGCCGTATTCAGGCGCCATATTAGCAAGTGTTGCTCGGTCAGGTAAAGACAGGCCATCCAAAGCATCACCAAAAAATTCGACAAATTTACCAACCACACCTTTTTTTCGCAACATTTGAACCACATGCAAAACAAGGTCGGTTGCTGTTGCACCCTCTCTCATTTCACCGGTCATCTTAAATCCAATAACTTCTGGAATGAGCATGGATACAGGCTGCCCCAACATGGCCGCCTCAGCTTCAATACCGCCAACCCCCCAGCCCAGAACTGCCAAACCGTTAACCATCGTGGTGTGGCTATCTGTACCAACCAACGTATCCGGATAAGCAACTACTTTTCCTTCAATCTCATCGGTCCAAACAGTTTGCGACAAAAACTCTAAATTCACCTGATGGCAGATGCCCGTTCCTGGGGGTACGACGCGAAAGTTATTAAAAGCTTTAGATCCCCAACGTAAAAATTCATAGCGTTCCTGATTACGTTCAAACTCTTTATCTACATTTGCGTCAAACGAGTTGGTCGTACCAAAACTATCAATCATCACAGAGTGATCAATGACCAGATCAACCGGAATTAATGGGTTAATTCTTTGTGGATCGCCGCCGAGTTCAAGCATTGCTTGACGCATCGCTGCCAAATCAACAACAGCGGGCACACCCGTAAAGTCTTGCATCAACACACGAGCCGGACGAAATGCAATTTCACTGTCAGAACTTTTTGCGTTAATCCAAGATCCAAGGGCTTTTATATCATTAACGGTAACTGATAACCCATCTTCATAACGTAGAAGATTTTCCAACAGAACTTTTAACGAAAATGGCAAACGAGAAATGTCGCCGAGCTCAGACGCTGAAGCTACGTCAAGACTAAAATAATCATAACTCTTATCACCAACGCTTAGCGACCGCCGTGTCCTAAGGGTATCCTGGCCAACTTTCGCCATACGGCACTCCTACTTATAAATTAACTAAATTACACAATAAAATTTGAGCTTTGCCTACACCATAAGGCACAATTATTCCAGGCTTTTTCAATCCCAAGCTTTTCCATTTAGAAAAAAGCGATATTTTATTCCCACCGTTTATCTCAATCCAGGTTAATGATAAAGATGTAAAGTCTACAGATATTTGACTGCCATATAATATTTAAACTAACAGGTATTTTATATGAATTTTGAACAAATATTCATAATAAAAAGACTTGAATTTCAACATACAGGGATATAATGTTTGCGCGTTGAACGTTAGTATAAAACGACGCATGAGGGGTCAAAAGATGGAGAAGCTGACGGCGTAAATTTTAGTAAATCAAAAAAAGCGCCATTCTGATCTCAGTAAGTCGAATTTTAGTAGAAAGTAGAGTAATAAATAAAAAAATAATAATGTTTTTGAAATTAAGTCAGTTTCTTTTAGTTAAATCCACAATAGATTGGTGAAGGATAAATTTCGGATGGTCCTGGCAGTAGTACTAGTTATATTAGGAGTGGGCTCAGTGATATTCCACATTTGGAGCCCTTGGTGGTCAACAGAAATAGCCTCTAATTGGGGTTCTATAGACAACGCTATCAATATTACCTTTTGGATTACCGGTGTAGCATATGTCGTCATTATCTTATTCATGGCATACTGTATTTATAAATATCGGTATCGGGCAGATCGCCGTGCGGATTATGAACCAGAAAATAATAAACTTGAATGGTGGCTAACCTGGATCACTGCGGCAGGTGTTGTCGGGTTGCTAACCCCAGGCCTGCTTGCTTGGAACGATTTTGTGACAGTACCAAAAGATGCCCTGCAATATGAGGTAGTTGGTAAACAATGGGAATGGAATTTCCGTCTTCCAGGTAAAGACGGTAAACTAGGTACTTCAAAAGTTAGTTTGATAACGGATGACAATCCATTTGGTATAAATCCAAAAGACCCAAACGGGCAGGATGATGTTTTAATTGAAGGAGACGATTTGCATTTGCCATTGGGTGTGCCCATAAAAATGAACTTGAGATCTCTCGACGTTCTGCATGATTTTTATGTTCCACAATTCCGGGCGAAAATGGATCTCGTTCCTGGAATGATAACTTTTTTCTGGCTAACTCCCACGCGAACAGGATCATTTGATATTCTTTGTGCGGAACTGTGCGGCGTTGGTCACCATGCAATGCGGAGTACGGTTGTTGTTGATGACAAAACCGCATTTAATAAATGGTTACAAAAACAGGAAACATTTGCGACGCTTTATCCAAAAAGCGCCGCAGGTAAAAAACAAGTAGCAGGTACGTCTGCGGGACCTTCAGAAGTTAAGACAGTTTTTTCAACCAGCGTAACAAATTCGAGTAAAACAATTCGCTAGTGAATTTTAATTCGGTGCATAGAGGATAATTAAATGAGTAATGGCGTAATTGAAGACTCCCAGGTAATTCCGGCAGCAGAAGTTGAGGAAGTTGAATTATATCATGCCAAAAGCTTCATAACAAAATGGGTTTTTTGCCAGGATGCTAAGGTGATCGCTATACAATATTCCGTAACAGCAATTGCCATTGGTCTGGTTGGCCTGGTTCTATCTTGGTTAATGCGATTGCAGTTGGGTTTCCCAGATGTATTTTCCTTTATTGATGCTGAGAGCTATTATCAGTATGTCACCATGCACGGAATGATCATGGTTGTATATCTCCTAACTGCACTTTTTCTCGGCGGATTTGGCAATTATTTAATCCCGCTAATGGTTGGAGCACGAGATATGGTGTTCCCATACATGAATATGCTGAGCTATTGGATTTATTTACTAGCTACGTTGATTTTAGCAGCTAGCTTCTTTGTTCCAGGAGGCCCAACTGGCGCCGGTTGGACCCTATACCCACCGCAATCCATTTCAGAGGGCACACCAGGTATAAACGGTGGAATTATTTTAATGCTTGTCTCCCTCGCTTTTTTTATTATTGGCTTTACAATGGGTGGTCTCAATTATGTTGTAACTGTATTGCAGGCAAGAACCCGTGGCATGACATTAATGCGTATGCCATTAACGGTATGGGGCATTTTTGTCGCCACAATATTGGCGTTATTAGCGTTTCCAGCGCTATTTGTGGCAGCCATTATGACGCTTTTTGATAAACTTCTCGGCACAAGCTTCTTTATGCCAGAGATGTTAGTGCAAGGCGAACTGGGGCCACATGAAAATGGCAGCCCCCTTTTATTTCAACATTTATTTTGGTTCTTTGGCCACCCAGAAGTATACATCGTTGCCCTGCCAGCCTTTGGGGTGGTCTCTGATATTATCAGCACACATGCACGCAAAAATATCTTTGGATATCGCATGATGGTTTGGGCAATTGTTGCCATTGGTGGGTTAAGCTTCATTGTATGGGCGCACCACATGTATGTCAGTGGTATGAACCCATATTTTGGTTTTTTCTTTGCAACAACCACCCTAATTATAGCCGTTCCAACGGCACTTAAATTGTATAATTGGGTCCTCACTTTGTATAAAGGCAATATCCATTTAACGATCCCAATGTTATTTTGCGTTGCCTTCATCCTAACTTTTTTAAATGGCGGTATTACCGGATTATTTCTAGGAAATGTGATTGTTGATATACCTTTGTCAGATACGATGTTTGTGGTTGCACACTTCCATATGGTTATGGGTATAGCGCCTGTGCTTGTTATTTTTGCTGCAATCTATCATTGGTTCCCAAAAATGTCGGGGCGGATGCTTCACGAAGGCTGGGGCCAATTCCACTTCTGGGTAACTTTTTTAGGTAGCTATCTCATCTATTTCCCAATGCATTATCTCGGTTTCGTAGGAGTGCCGCGGCGATATTTTGAAATTGGTGAAACATCCTTCGTGCCCGAATCTGCAGTGGCGCTGAATGAGTTTATTACGATTATGGTTCTGATAGTTGGGTTTGCCCAGGTTGTGTTTATAATAAATATCATATGGAGTGTGTTTAAAGGAAAACCCTCGGGTGACAACCCATGGAACAGCACGACACTTGAATGGCAAACGGCGACTACTCCTCCAGGCCATGGGAATTTTGGCAAGGAATTACCAATATGTTATCGGTGGGCGTATGAATATAGCTTACCCGGGGTCAAAGCCGATTTTATACCACAAAACCTAGCGCCAGATAAAATAAAGTAGAGAGATTATCCTTTGAGCATTTTTAACGAACTCACCAAAAAGCCTTGGTTGGCGGATCCCTCACAAATTGATGGAGCTCCGGCCAATCAAGCCTTATTTTTGCCATCTGGCAAAGTTGGTCTACGTGTATTTCTGGTCGTTGTAACAGTCGTCTTTTTATTGACAACAATAGCCTATGGCGACCGTATGTTATTCGCAAATTGGAAGTCCACACCAGAACCTTGGGTGCTTTGGCTCAACACATTTGTGTTGATAGCCAGTAGCGTAGCTATGCAATGGGCCCGAAATAATACAAAACGAGGTAACCTAACGGGAGTTCGTGATGGATTGATTTTCGGCGGTGTCCTGACAATTTCTTTCCTTGTGGGACAACTATACGGCTGGCAACTGATGGTAGAATCAGGATATTACGCCCACACTAATACGGCCAATGCCTTCTTTTATCTGATCACGGCCCTGCACGGAGCTCACATGATCGGCGGGCTGATTGCTTGGGGACGAAGCCTGCTGAAAGTAAGAGAGATTCTGCGGTCAAATGGTTCTGTCTCAGACGTAAAATTAAGCGTGGAGTTATGCACGACCTATTGGCATTATTTATTAATGATTTGGTTAATTTTGTTTATGTTACTATTGATAAGTTAAAAAGGATTTGACATTATGGCGCCTCAAGATACCAGCACTGCAGTAGCGCAACCAGGTGATTTAAAGCCTGGACTGACCGGCCTCGCCGAAGATTGGTCATCGGATCAGCGAACATTCAAGAATGTGCCGTGGGGCAAGGCTATGATGTGGATATTCCTGCTCAGTGATACCTTTATTTTCTCATGTTTTTTGATTTCCTATATGACGGTCCGGATGTCAACAGCTGTTGCATGGCCTCCTGTAAGTGAGGTTTTTTCTCTTTCATTTGGCGGCGAGCCGATTCCACTCATTCTCATTGCAATCATGACTTTTATTCTAATTACCAGTAGTGGAACCATGGTTTTAGCTGTTAATTATGGGTACCGGAAAGATAGAAAAAAAACGGCATTGCTATTAATCATCACGGCTCTTTTTGGAGCCAGCTTCGTTGGCATGCAAGCTTTTGAGTGGACCAAACTGATTGTAGAAGAAGGTGTACGACCATGGGAAAATCCAATGGGGGCCTCTCAATTTGGTTCGGCCTTTTTTATGATTACTGGGTTTCATGGGTTTCATGTTTCAGTTGGGGTCTTATTTCTTGTTCTAATCGCTCGTAAAGTGTGGCGAGGGGATTATGATATTGAGAAAAAAGGTTTTTTTACCAGCAGAAAAGGTAATTACGAAATTGTCGAAACAATGGGACTTTATTGGCACTTTGTCGATCTTGTTTGGGTTTTCATCTTTGCATTCTTTTATTTGTGGTAGGGAGTCTACATGGCACACGCAGAAGGTCAGCAACATCCATTAAGCGTTTATATTAAGGTATGGGTATTACTATTTGTACTTAGCACCTTCTCATATATGGTTGATTACATGCATTTAGAGGGATACCTCAGGTGGTCCTTGATTCTATTATTTATGTTCTTAAAGGCAGGCTTTATTATAGCGGTCTTTATGCACATAAAATGGGAGAGATGGGCATTGAGCTTTGCCATATGTACACCTCCGGTGGTTTTACTTGTTTTTATAGGTATTATGGTCATTGAATCAGATTATACGTTCCTCACCCGTAATTTATTTTTTGGAACGGGCTCTTAATCAAAATAGTCCAAGATTACCTATGCGCATTAACTTGTTAATTAGCATATTAATAGTACAAATTTTCTTTCCTTTGTCGAAAGCGTTGGCACACTTTGGATTGGCTGATGGGGAAGATGTTGGTCATGGTATATTTTGGGCATACGGGATAATTTTCATCACATTAATCGGGTTTATTTTTTACCGACGCTTTGATCGACGCCGAGCAACACCCGAACAACAGTCACTGAGACTTCAATTAAAAGAGCTAAACGTAGCATTAAATAATTGTTTTAAACAAATTCAAAATGCTGATGAATATCCAAATGAATGTGGTTTATCTATTGAACAACGCCAAAAAAATCTCGATGCAACAAAATTAATTCAAGATCAGATTGACCACACTAAAGAAATGTTATCGGCAACTTAGGTATTTAAACTCATGCGCCCACGTCTTAAAGTTCTAGTTCTTGCTATCCCAACAACTGGCCTTATTATATTTTATGTTCTTTTTTTAACCTTTCCACATTGGTTTCCAAGATAATTTTTGTTCAATAATAATGGAAATTATTCGCCGGAACTACGTGCTCGATTTTAAATGGATATCCAGAAATTATTGTCTCCTTGATCCTGCTACTATACTTATAAAATATGACTAGTTTTTCAGGAAAAAAATTAACCTGTATTAGAGGTGAGCGCGTTGTGTTCAACGACCTCGACTTCTCAATTAATGAGGGTGAAGTTCTATATCTAAAAGGTCCTAACGGCAGCGGAAAATCAACACTCTTACGTCTAATGGCAGGGCTTTTGCGCCCGGTCAATGGAACCCTGACATGGAATAATAAGAATATATACCAAGATGAAGGGCTTTTCCGAAGTCTCACACATTATGTTGGTCACCAAGATGCCGTCAAAACCGCACTTACTGTGGAGGAAAATCTACGTTTCTGGGCAGAAATGAATTCCGATATAAAAGAAAAAAGTACTGTCCAGAAAGCCTTGCAAGAGTTCTCCCTTGATAGCTTTTCTACATTACCTGCACGGTTCCTATCAGCAGGTCAACGTAAACGGCTAAATCTTGCTCGCCTTTGCACGACTTGGGCACCCCTCTGGCTCTTAGATGAACCGTCTAATTCTCTAGATTCGGACTCAGTAAACGTACTTACTGCTGCCATTTCTACCCATCAAAAGAAAGGCGGCATAGTTGCGATTGCCACCCATGAAAATTTAGATGTGCATAGTAATTCCCTCGATATATCAATGTTTACTAACTTTAAGATAAAATCTAGGGATTATGATGGCTGGTAAATCAATCCAAGTATTTTTCAAACTCATCCAAAGGGAAATCCTTCTCGCTATCCGTCACGGCTCCGATAGCTGCATGATTGTATTATTTTTTGTGATAGTCGTCGTATTATTTCCCTTGAGCGTGGGTCCAGAACCCGGGATCTTAACCAGGATTAGCGCAGGTATAATATGGGTTTCAGCCTTACTGTCGGTGATGCTATCTATGGACCGTTTGTTCCAGTCCGATTATGAAGACGGCAATCTCGATCTTTTAATTCTAGCATCTGAACCGTTAGAGCTAATAGTCCTCGCTAAAACTGTTGCTCATTGGCTGACAACGGGGTTCCCATTGATAATCATCTCACCGGTATTGGCGCTTTTTCTCAATATGGACACCTCGGGCTACAGCACCCTATTAATAGCATTAACTTTAGGTACTCCAACATTGAGTTTGGTAGGAGCGATTGGTGCCGCGCTTATTTTAGGTGCTCGTCGAAGCGGCGTTTTACTCTCACTATTAGTCCTACCATTATTTATCCCAATTCTAATTTTCGGCGTTAGTGCCGTTGATGCTTCACTGACCAATCTTTCAAGCAAACCACAATTACTGATTCTAGGTGGATTATTTCTGGCTGGGTTGGTCCTTTGTCCATGGGCCAGCGCTGCGGCACTCCGGCAGGCCGCAGAATGAGGGCCAAAATAACGGAATAATTATGATTAACATCTGAGTTTTAGTAGTATGCACCTTATGAAAATAGACTATAAACCTCGAATACATTAGAACTAATAAAAAAGTATAGGAATATGTTTAACTATTTTGCCAACCCAGTTCGATTTCTTCGTTTAACGTCAAAATTGCAACCAATTACAATGTTTGTTGCGTCAGTTACAATTGGCCTTGGCCTCTATTACGGGCTGGTCAAATCACCGCCAGATTACCAACAAAGTGAAACCGTGCGAATAATGTATGTACATGTCCCAGCTGCCTGGATGGCAATGTTTTGTTATGTTGCCATCGCATGTTCGAGTGCCGTGGCATTAATTTGGCGGCATATGCTTGCTAATATTATAGCAAAATCAACGGCTCCAATCGGGGCGTCATTTACTTTTCTTGCTCTTGCAACCGGCTCGCTTTGGGGAAAGCCGATGTGGGGAACGTGGTGGGTGTGGGATGCCCGGCTCACGTCAGTCTTGATTTTATTTTTCCTCTACCTCGGTTATATGGTGCTGTATAATGCCTTTGACGATCAAAGTCGTGGAGCCCGCGCAGCAGCAATCTTGTCGATTGTTGGTGTCATTAATGTCCCGATCATTAAGTTTAGTGTCGACTGGTGGAACACCCTCCACCAGCCCGCAAGTGTCATAAAAATGGACGGCCCCTCTATTCATCCAAGCATGCTAACACCACTTATTTTAATGGCCGTCGGCTATACAGCACTTTATTTTTGGCTGCTATTTGTTCGGACTCGAGCCGAACTCAACGCTAACAAAGTACGTATGATGTCAATTCAACAGGTTGAGACCTAATAAATGCTAAATAATTTGATAAATTTTCTCAGTATGGGAGGTTACGGCCATTTCATCTGGGGCGCTTTTGGGTTGTCAGCAATTGTTCTAATTGGTCTAATAATCCAAATCCTGCAGTTTTTAAAATCCTCAGAAACTCTATTACATTCTATAAAAGAAAAAACGAATGAAACGGAAACATAAGCGTCTACTCTTTGTCGCTCTTGGCATATTAATACTCGCTGCTGCGGCAAGTCTTATACTGTTTGCCTTTAAAGGCAATATTATCTTTTTTCTTAGTCCAACTGAAATTACAGAAAAGTCCAAAAAAAATGAAATTAGTCCTCAGCAGCGCCTAAGGATCGGCGGATTAGTAGAAAAAGGGAGCTTAACAAAAGGTGTAATTAATCGTTTCAAAGTTACAGACCTTAACAAATCTATCATTGTAGAATTTAAGGGCCTTTTGCCAGATTTATTCAGGGAGGGCCAAGGTATTGTTGCAGAAGGCCGGTATAATAATGCAGTGTTTACCGCAAGCGAAGTCTTGGCTAAACATGACGAAACCTATATGCCGCCAGAAGTCGCGGAAGCTTTAAAAAAATCAGGTAAATGGAAGCCTACGTTGGAAAAATAAACTTATGATTGTTGAAATCGGACATTTTTCACTTGTTTTAGCACTGTTCATCGCGGGTCTCCAGGGAACGTTGCCAATTATAGGGGCACACCGAAACAATCACTCCTTAATGGCCGTAGCGACACCCGCTGCCATAATCCAATTTATTCTTATACTTGGATCTTTTATAGCGCTCACCTATGCCTTCTTGGTTTCAGATTTTTCTGTCATCAATGTCGCGTCTAATTCTCATACCGAAAAACCGACCCTCTATAAAATAAGCGGTGTTTGGGGCAATCACGAAGGCTCAATGCTTTTATGGGCATTAATCTTAGCAGGGTATGGTGCTGCTATTGCAGCTTTTGGGGAAAATCTTAGACCTACTTTAAAAGTGCGCATCTTAGGCGTCCAGGCGTTGATTGGCACAGGTATACTGGCTTTTATTCTCCTTACCTCAAATCCCTTCTTAAGGCTCACGCCAGCACCAGTTAACGGTAATGGTCTAAATCCATTATTACAAGATCCTGGGTTAGCGTTCCATCCACCCCTATTGTATTTAGGCTATGTGGGCCTATCTCTTACCTTTTCATTTGCTGTTGCGGCTCTTATAGAAGGTCGCGTAGATGCCGCCTGGGCCAGATGGGTTCGCCCTTGGACATTAGCAGCTTGGGGGTTTTTGACTGGCGGAATTGTACTCGGCTCCTGGTGGGCATATTATGAGTTAGGTTGGGGTGGCTGGTGGTTTTGGGATCCCGTAGAGAATGCGTCTTTCATGCCATGGTTAGCGGCTACGGCATTACTTCACTCCGCTATCGTTTCTGAAAAACGTGATGGCCTCAAAGCATGGACAATTTTTCTAGCTATTATGGCATTTGGATTAAGTCTGCTAGGCACCTTCCTGGTTCGCTCCGGCGTTATAACCTCCGTACATGCGTTCGCATCGGATCCAACACGTGGTGTTTTTATCTTATTGCTTCTCATTGTTACGATTGGTGGGGCTTTTATCCTATTCGCTTGGCGTGGACCAACTCTAAAGGGTGCCGGCCTTTTCCAGCCGGTTTCAAGAGAAGGCGGCCTGGTAATAAATAATTTTCTACTAACCGTTGCAGCAGCCTCAATTTTACTAGGCACACTTTATCCTCTGTTTATTGATGTATTAAAATTAGGCAAAGTATCTGTAGGCGCCCCTTACTTTGAAAGTGTTTTTGTTCCAATGATGATCCCAATGATTGCTATTATGGGACTTGCGCCCCTATTAAAATGGAAGCGCGGTGATTTTAAAACAGCAATAGAAAAGTTAAAATTCGCGATCGCCTTATCCATTATTGGCGGCCTATTCGTCTGGATTTTAATAGATCGCGCTAGCGCTTTTACATCCTTGGGTATGACTATATCCTTATGGCTATTAACAGCAACGCTTACAGAACTTGCTGGTCGTATAAAATTGTTCCGGGGGCCTTTAAGCGAGAGTATAAATTATTTATTCCGTCAACCTCGAGCAAGCTGGGGTATGACTTTGGCACATGCCGGCTTAGCAATTGCCATTGCAGGTATTACGGCATCAAGTTCTTGGAAAGTTGAAAGTATTCAGATTATGAAATTTGGCGATCAGGTTAATGTCGCCGGCTATAACTATACATTAAAACATGTCAGGGAAATACAAGGTCCAAACTATAAAGCATTACGGGGAACATTCATCGTCAATAAAGGCGATGATATCAATTGGGTCCTCGAGCCTGAAAAGAGATTTTATACCGACCCGGTGATGACGACCACAGAAGCGGCCATTCGCCCAACATTCCTCGGGGATCTTTACGCGGTCGTAGGCGATCGGGACGAAAAAAGTGGCGGCTATATAACACGGATTTACTTTAATCCGCTTGTTCCATGGATGTGGACAGGTGCTATCATTATGGTGTTGGGCGCAGGCATCAGCCTTACCGACCGCCGTCATCGCGTAGGTGCGCCTTCGAGTAATAAAATACCAGCTCCAGGAATCCCAGCCGAATGAACAGTCGTTGGCCGTATTATACTCCGTTAATAATTTTAGGTATTCTTGCTTTTTATTTTGCCGCCGGTTTAGGTCAGAACCCTGCGAAAGTTAAATCAGTTCTTATTAATAAAAAGGTACCTGAATTTTTACTCCCTCCAATTGAGGGAAGTCTTAAGGGTTTTTCCAATTCGGATTTAAAAAATCAAGTTGTTTTGGTCAATATTTTCGGCTCCTGGTGTGTTTCTTGTCGTATAGAACATCCTTTCTTAATGCAATTAAAAGAAAAAAAATCTATTCCAATATATGGGATAGATTGGCGAGAACCAGATAGTACAGCGGGACCCAAATGGCTCGAAAAATTTGGAAACCCTTATACGCTTATTGGCGATGATCCTAATAGCCTTGGTGCAATCGCATTTGGAGTGACGGGGGCGCCAGAAACTTTTATCGTTGATAAAAACGGTATAATACGTTTCAAACATCTAGGACCTATTACAAAAGATAATTGGGATGAAACTTTTAAGCCAATTCTCGAAGACTTAAGAAAAAAATGAAGGCCATTTTTACAATAGTAGCTATATTATTTTTTCCATTTGCAGCGCTAGCTGTTGATCCAGGAGAAATCTTAAAAGACCCAAACCTAGAAAAACGTGCGCGCTCAATCAGCAAGGGGTTACGCTGCGTCGTCTGCCAAAATCAATCCATTGATGACTCTGATGCACAATTAGCGCGTGATCTACGCATACTAGTACGCAACAGAATTGTAGCGGGTGATAGCGATACGGCTGTTATTGATTATGTCGTATCTCGCTATGGTGATTTTGTTTTACTTAAACCCCCCATAAAAGGAGTGACCCTGGTCCTATGGTTTGGACCTATATTTTTCACTTTAGCAGGACTTATCGGTTTAATTTTATTCTTCCGGCGTCAAAGAATTGACTCAAAAGCCTTAGTCCAAATGGATAATGAGGAGATTAATAATTGAGTTTTTGGATTGCCAGTGGTTTCGTGTTATTAGCCACGCTGATTGCTATTATACTTTCAATTATCCGCGCACGAGCTAATAGCTCAGACGAATACAACGCTACGATTTATCACGATCAACTAAATGAAGTCAAACGGGATATAGATCATGGCGTACTCAGCGCTGAAGATGGTGAGGCCCTTAAAACCGAAATAAAAAAGCGATTAGAAAAAAATACAAAGATTGTTTTAGCTAACGCCAAAGATCAATCAAAACAAGCTGGAGCCAGATCACCCATAACCGTGGCAATAGCCATAGTGGGTATCATTCCCTTTACGTCTTATGGATTATATTCCTACTTAGGATCACCTGGAAAACCGGACCTTCCGTTTGCAAACCGGCAATTTAATCCTTCTTTTGATGCAGCTAGTGCCAAAATGGATAGTTTAGTCAAAAAACTTAGAGAACGTCTAGATCAAAACCCAAACCAATTAAAGGGATGGATTTTGCTTGGACAATCTCTAGTTAATTTGAAACGTTTTAATGCCGCCTCAAATGCATTCAAACAGGCTTTAAAGATAGCGCCTAATCGAGCTGAAATTGCTGCCTCAGCAGCTGAAACTAGATTCATGGCCAAGGATGGAAAGTTCGATCAGGAAGTCCGTGATTATTTCAAAATGGCACAGAGGCTAAATCCCGAGGAACATAAAGCTCTATACTATCTTGGTTTAGATTCATTTATGGCAAAAAAATACGCCTCAGCTATTCAATATTGGGTGGATTTAATCTCAATTTCACCCGCTGGAGCACCATGGATGGATAATGTTCGTGGACGTTTAATAGACGCGGCTGAAGCTAGTAACTTGAAGATTTCTAATTTTATCCCACGTCTAAAGTCAGCATCAAAAAGCTCTAAAAAATTACGACAAAGTAGAGAACCCGCACCAACCCAAGAAGACATCAATAACGCGAATGAAATGTCAAAAAAAGAGCGAGAAAAATTCATCCGCTCGATGGTTGAACGACTTGCCAACAGCCTGAAATCAGCACCAAATGACCTTAACGGTTGGCGGAGGTTGGCCCGCTCCTACAGAGTATTAGGGGAACAAAAAAAAGCAGCCGAAGCCGAACAACGTGCAATAGAATTAGAAAAATAGGGCTTTGAGCAAAGTTTACTTACCGTGCATTAGTCCTAATCAACAATTTGGATTTCCGTCATCCCAGACATTATTATATAAACCAAGATAAATAGATTTAATATTAATTATTCAAACATTGTGTTAGGCAAGAATAGCGCTATTTCAGGAAAGGCAACCAAAATGGCCAAACATGCTGCCATAGCAAACCAAAATGGCCAGATACCTCTGAATATAGTACCCATTGGCACTTCGGGCGCAATGCCCCTAACAACAAATACATTGACACCAACCGGTGGGCTGATCAGCCCCATTTCCAAAACAATCACGCATACAACACCAAACCAAATTGGGCTTAAGCCCAGTTCCAGTATTAGTGGGTATACAATTGGTAGCGTCAAAACTAGCATTGCCAAACCTTCAAGAAAGGTACCTAATACAACGTAAGTCAGAAGAATTATAATCAAAACACCCAGATCACCAACGTCTAGGCCAATCAAGAATATGACCAAATCTTCAGGTATTTGGGTAAGTGCCATAAACGGAATGAAGACATGTGCACCGATCAAGATCATAAAGACTGTAGCCGTTGTCCGAAGCGTCTGAAAAACAACAAATTTACTACTTTTCCAATCGAGTTCTTGTCGCACTAACGCTATCACCAATACGATAAAAGCGCCAACACCAGCCGCCTCGACGGGTGTAAACCATCCAACATAAATCCCACCGATCGTTACAAGAACAACACCAACAATTGTACTAGCATTGCGCAAGGAACTAAGTTTTTCCCCAAAACTTGTCTTTGGGCCGGCGGGTCCTTTAGCAGGATCAAGCCGCGTTACAATCGAGATCGCAAATATGAAAAGTGCCGTCAACAATATGCCTGGCAGGACACCAGCAATAAAAAGCTTGCCAATCGATTGCTCCGTCAAGATAGCATAAATGATCATTCCTGTTGAGGGTGGTATAAGAATACCCAATGTACCCCCCGCAGCAACAGCGCCAGTTGCAAGACTATCGCTATAGTTGAAGCGCTTCATTTCAGGAAGGGCGACCCGACCCATTGTTACGGCAGCAGCAATCGACGAGCCACTCATTGCAGCAAAACCGGCACAACCGGCGATTGTTGCAGAAGCCAATCCGCCTCGAAAATGACCAATCCACTTATAGGCTGCAGTATAAAGATCACGGCTCATGCCAGATACACCAGCCAAATTACCCATTAGCACGAATAACGGCACAACAATAAGTTCGGAGTAAGAAATTATTTCAAAGGCCTCACCACTCAGAGACGTCAATGCCGGAACAGTACCATTAACCACCCAAGTACCAACGAAACCAACCACCAACATTGCCATGGCAACAGGCATACGGAGAATCAAAAACAAAAATAAAAAGAAAAGTCCAATAAAACCGATAGCCGTTACTGACATCTGAAAAATTCTCCCAAGGTTCCGGCTAAAACATTATTCGTTTTTATATTCAATGCTCTCGCGTCGAAATATCATCATCATTTCGATAAGCAGGACAATGGCATAGAGCAAAACACCTGCGGCCGACAGATGCATGAATGGTCCGTAGGAAATTTGGAGTGTTCCACTAGCCTCACCAAACTCAAGCGCATCAAAACCGCTAACGGATAGATGCCAAGACAATACAAGTAGCATGCAGAAACCGATAAATTTAACAATGATGTCGGTCCACCTCGTCACTTTTTCGCCAACCAAATCGCCGAAGAGTTCAACAACAACTTGTCCACCCGATCTGCCACTATAGGCAACAGATGCCGACACAACAATGATCAGAAATAATTGGGCAATATCGCGACCCCCCAAAATAGGAGAATTGAAAACAGTCCGCATGATAACGTCTATTACAGTTACCAAAGTCAAGGCGAGAAGCCCCAAACCACCCGCCCAAAGAGCTATATGACAAACCACACGATCGAGACGTTCAATCACGTGATTTGCCGATAGTTATAATTTTCATCATAAACAAGCTTAAGTATTATTTTAGGCCAAAAATTAATTTTTTAACGCATTAAAAATTTCAGTCGCATTCATGCCTTTTTTATCCAACTCAGCTAGTTCCTTTTTCACGGAAGCCGCAGTAATATCATTGAATTTTTTTGCTTCAGCAGCAGACAATTCTATCATTTTTATTTTTTTGCCTTCTTTAGCTGCTTTGAGCGCACGGAGATCGCCTTTACCCCACCCTTCAGAAGCTTTGATACTAGCACCTTTACCCGTAAGTTTTGAAATAGCTGCTTGTTCGGCACTCGAAAGACCATTCCAGCTCTTTTTGTTCATCATAACATAAAACAGGCTGGCTGTACCCTTAATACCGGTAGTCACAAAATCACCCGGCTCGTTCAGATTCCAAGGACGTTGCATTGCAACCGGTGCAATCTGTATTGCATCAATCACACCGTTTTGCATGGCGTTATAAGTTTTGGTCACCGGAATATAAACTCCAACTGCACCCCAGGCGTTAACGTGACGGATATCAAAAGGTGAAGATGTCCTGAGTTTCATACCTTTAATATCTGCAACCGAACGAACAGCTTTTTTGCGAGTGATGATGACAGATGGCCAGTTTGCGAACAGCGCCAACAATTTGGTTTTCTTGAATTCGCTAGACAAATGCTTATCGTAAATCTTCCACATTTTACGAGTAACTTCAGCACCCGTTTTGCCGATGCCCGGTTTGCTAGCAATCATTGTTTTTGGAAAAATCTTCGGCGTATACACCAAAACACCAAAAGCCATGTCGGCAACCCCTTGGACAACACGTTTATATTGTTGAACAGGGCCCTTACCTAAAGCCCCGGAAGAATATATTTTAATGGTCAACTTACCATTTGTCGCTGCGGCTAAACTCTTAGCCATTGGCACAAACATAGCCTTATGAAGGTGGTGAACCGGCGGCATAAAATGCGCAAGTTTTAATTCTTTTGCTTGAATTAAAGATCCTGAACTTCCCGCAAAGATTAGTCCTATACTTAAAATAGTTGATGGTAGAAAACGTTTTAAATTACAGATAGTCATATTCTATCCCCCCTGAAATGTTTCAACTGGTTATATGAGCGTAAGAAGACCATTTATTAGATAATTCTTTTGGTCTAATATTACCCGCCTGCTTTTATTTTATTTTTCAGACTACTAATCTATATCATATTGTCAATAACCAGTGAAATAACAGAATATATCGGCAAACGTAACACATTATCGGGCTCTCTAAATTAAATCTATCAATGCTTATTAATATTGATTATGAACAAAACTAATATATTGACCTTGGATGGACATATTCTGAAGACCTTTTTGGTGTTATTAGAATCGTCCCCAGTCACAGTTGCAGCCGAACGGTTAGACCTAACACAATCCGCCGTTAGTCACACACTTGCTAAACTTAGGTCAGCAATTGGAGACCCGCTCTTTGTCCATTCGAAGCAGGGATTGATCCCAACAGAAATAGCAGGTCATTCTTGAATCAGATTAATTTTGGCGGCAAGAATAAAGTCATTCTCATGCAACCCATTAATTTTATGGGTGAGAACTGAAATATTTGCATACCCCCAGCCAAACTCAATATCTGGGTGATGGTCCTCTTGCTCAGCAACCGCGGCAACCTTTTGAACAAAATCAAGTGCCATTTGAAAATCATCAAACTTAAAAGAACGATGAAGTTTCTTTGCGTCTTCCTTCAATTCCCAACCTACAGTGCTCAACAAGAACGTCTTCGCTTCAGAAGTTGTTAGGGGCGGAATTCCTCCCCGACAGGGAACACATACTTTCTTTATTAATGCATTTGACATAGAAATAACCTCTTTTATAAGATCTGCGTATTTATACCCCAGAAAATAATATTAAATGATAAGAGCTAGTCCTCGCTGGTATTTAACCACGCAACTAAAATTAATAATCTAAGATAGACTAAAATCTCAATAAAATATAATTTATTGATTGTATTTATATTTTTGATAATGGAGTTTTCAAGCCGAACCGATTAGTTTAACAAATTAAAAAACGCATAATCAATTTATATAATTGAATGACGAGGGACAGGTCAAAAGGACCTGAAAAAATTATGACTGAAGCTTTTATATGCGATGCAATTCGTACCCCTATTGGCCGATATGGTGGATCCCTCTCTTCAATACGGACTGATGATCTAGCGGCTTTACCAATATCAACTTTAATGGAACGAAATTCCACAGTTGATTGGGGAAAAGTAGACGATGTGATTTATGGTTGTGTAAACCAATCAGGGGAGGATAACCGAAATATCGCTCGGATGGCATTACTTTTGGCCGGGCTGCCCGACTCCGTACCTGGTGTTTCCGTGAATAGACTTTGCGCTTCCGGCATGCATGCTGTTGGCAGTGCTGCACGCGGCATACGATCTGGCGATGCGGATTTATTTATCGCGGGTGGCGTTGAGGGCATGTCAAGATCCCCATTTGTTATGGCAAAAGCTACCGCCGCCTTCTCTCGAAATGCAGAAATTTATGATACCACAATGGGCTGGCGGTTTGTTAATCCTAAAATGCAACAATTATACGGTATTGATGAGATGGGAACGACAGCCGAAAATGTAGCAGCAGATTTTAAAATTTCTCGGGAAGATCAAGACCTGATGGCGCTTAAAAGTCAAAATAAAGCAGAAGTCGCTCAATCAAACGGTGATTTAGCAGAAGAAATTCTTGCCGTCACAATTCCACAGCGTAAAGGTGATGACATTGTCTTTGACAAAGATGAACACTTACGACCAGGTTCAACAATCGAAGGATTAGAAAAACTTCGTCCGGCTTTCCAGGAAGGCGGCTCAGTAACAGCAGGTAACTCATCGGGTATTAATGATGGCTCTTGCGCCTTGATTATTGCTTCAGAAGAAGCCGCCAACGAACACGGCCTTACACCAAAAGCGCGTATTTTAGGATTAGCGGCTGGCGGTGTACCACCTCGTATTATGGGTATTGGCCCTGTTCCATCAACAAAAAAATTAATGAACCGACTTGGCTTAAAAATGGATGATTTAGATATAATAGAGTTGAACGAAGCCTTTGCAGCCCAAGGCCTCGCCGTTCTTCGAGAACTTGGTGTTGACGATGATGATCCTCGTGTAAACCCACAGGGTGGCGCCATCGCGCTTGGTCACCCCTTGGGTGCAAGTGGCGCGCGCCTAGTTACGACAGCGATGTACCAACTTCAACGCGGTAATAAAAAAAGGGCGTTATGCACTATGTGTGTTGGTGTTGGTCAAGGCTCATCTATCATTATTGAAAAAGTTTAATTGTGCCACAAAAAATAGGTGTTTTAGTTAACTGTCCTATCAACTCAGAAAATCGGGAGAAATTTCCAAAACATTTTGTTTTATATTTTGCTGAAGAAGTTCCAGACAGAGACAAACTTCTTGCCAAAATTGGTAACGAGATTCAAATCATTATTTCTGATGGGCCGCGCCAAATCGATAAGAAACTAATGGATCAAATGCCTAATTTAAAATTAATATGCCTACAATCTGTTGGCATTGATCACCTCGATATAGATACTGCTAACAATCGAAATATTAAAATCACTAATGCAGCAGGAACTAACGCTGCTAGTTGCGCTGATCACGCTTTTGCCCTAATGCTGTCCCTTTACCGTAATATTATTATAAACGATCAATCGATGCATTCTAATAAGGCCGACGAAGAAACTCCTTTTATGCGCAGCAATACAATCTATGGGGGAAAAATTGGTATACTTGGCCTAGGGGCCATTGGCTGTGAAATAGCAAGTCGTGCGGCAGCATTTGGAATGGAGATTTTCTATCATAACAGAACAAAGCGTAAAGACGTTCCTTACATTTATTGTTCCACACTCCAAAACTTAGCGAGTAAAATTGAAATTTTAGTGGTATCCTGTCCCGGTGGCAAAGCAACACAAAACATCGTTAATGCATCAGTGCTAAAAGCACTCGGGGGAAATGGTACATTAATTAATATCGCTAGAGGCACCATAGTAGATACTAATGCACTCGTATATGCTCTCCAAAAAGGTATTATCAAAAACGCCGGCTTAGATGTAATCGGTGGGGCGGAGCATGAACGTAGCCGACTTTGTAATATGGATAACGTTGTTATGTCGCCTCATATAGCAGGAAATACTAATGAATCTTGGCTGAATCGGAGCAATCTAATTCGTCAAATTTTAACAGAATTTAGGACTGGAAAACCGCTTACAAATCAGCTTTAACTAAACAATACCACCACAGCAAAACCACACTTGACCTTCTAGAATTTTTATCACAGTGTCGCGATGCTGAAATTCTGAAATATTTTGCCGCCAACCAGAAGGTTGTAAACGAGGGTGCTTAGGTTGACTTCTTAACAGGGACTAATTTAAACATGAGCCTGTCTTTTGCTATCGTCGGTTCCGGACCATCTGGAATGTATGCCGCCGATGCTTTATTAAAGAATTTTCCGAATTGCAAGATTGATGTATTTGATAAAATACCGATGCCTTTTGGCCTCATACGGTATGGTGTTGCTCCAGACCATTTTAAAACTAAAAACACAGCCCGCCAATTCTTGAGGACTTTAGAACTCGATCAAGTAAGATATCTGGGCAATATCGAAATCGGGCGGGACATTTCCGTCAACGAGCTCGAAGAACACTACAATGCTGTGATTTTTGCTATTGGGGCCTATAACGACAGAAAATTAGGAATCCCGGGTGAAAAACTTCCAGGAGTTTATGGTGCTTGTGCCTTTGTTGGATGGTATAATGCCCACCCAGATTTTAGGGATATTAATCCAATATTAGATGGCGCAAATGCAGCGGTTATCGGAATAGGAAATGTCGCCCTAGACGTCTGTAGAGTGCTAACCAAAACCCGGTTAGAAATGAAGGGATCAGACATCGCTGCATCAGCCCTAGACATTATCCAGAATATGCCAATTGAAGCAGTCCACATGTTCGGCCGTCGCGGCCCCGTTGAAGCCGGCTTCACCCCAAAAGAATTGGGCGAAGTACGCAATCTTGAACGTTGCTCTGCGATAGTCGCCTATAACCAATTGCCAGTTAGTGTTGAAGGAAATTTTGAAGGGCGGGAAAAAGGTATCAAAGAAAAAAACCTTTCAATCCTCCGTGAATTATCAAATCAAGACAAACCTGAAAAACCTGTAAAAATGCATTTTCAGTTTTATGCGTCACCCGTCGAAATATTAGGTACAACGCGAGTTGAGGGTATAAGGTTGGAGCGAACAGTGGTCAATAATGGTAAAGCCATATCAACTGGTGAAACATTTGACGTGCCGTGTTGCTCCGTAATCACCGCTATTGGTTATCAAACCAAACCACCGGAAGGTTTACCGTTAGACGGAGTAACCATTGACAATATTGATGGATGGGTACGCGATAATTTATACGTTGTTGGATG
This sequence comes from Rhodospirillales bacterium, assembly GCA_012960465.1. Classification (GTDB taxonomy): domain Bacteria; phylum Pseudomonadota; class Alphaproteobacteria; order Rhodospirillales; family UBA2165; genus TMED23. The sequence continues at coordinate 40,384 of DUBF01000153.1, forward strand.
GGCAAAGCGCGGTTCCAGCGGCACCATACCCACGAACGGTCCTGATTCGCGCAACGTCATAGATCTCTTATCTGAAAATTTAAATAAAAATGGCTCTCATACCCCCAAGCCTGGAGGTAAAGCAACCGATAAACTTCTTTCCACACGTGACGTTAGGGTTATATCTATTAACGATGTAGAAAAAATTAAAGATGCAGAAACTGCTAATGCAGCAGTGGATCACCCATGGGAGAAGTTTACCAGTATCAAAGATATGCTGGCCGTGGTTGATTAATGGAACACCATGTTTGAATGGTATGTTTTGAGTGTTATCGGCTTTGCCCTAGGATTTGATCAACATAGATCAGTCCTTGTTTCAGGCACATCATATCCCTCCTATGGTTTTACTCCTATTTTATTTGATGCATCCGCGTGGGTCGGGGGTATGGCAACAATCATTATGCTTTTGGCCGGAAGTTTTTTTGGTACTTGGTGGTGGCCACTACTAGCAATGGCCACCGGAACAGTTACAAACTATACTGGCCGCCAAGTAATACCTTTAGAATATCGATATATAGTCTCGATGATTGGCACATTTTTCGGCTTTGGGTCTGTAATCATTTTTTTTCATTAGAGTTCCTGAATATAAGTGTCTGCCAGTCGCCAATATTAATACGATCAACAAGTCGCAAACCTTGCCAAGCGTGTGCCGAAATTATCCGGTTAGCATCACCAGATAATAAACCAGATAGAATAGCCCAGCCGCCTGGGTTAAGATGGGATCCAAGATCTTTAGCCAACCGCGTTAGGGGCCGCAAAAGAATATTACTAACAATTATGTCAAATCTACGGGTTATAATCTTACGGTGGTTATATCCTGATCCACAAAGACATCGCACGTAACCTGAAACACCATTAGTTTTAGCATTTATACTAGAGACCCTGGTTGATATGGGATCAATATCTGTTGCAATAACGGGTATACACCAACGTTTAGCTATCGCGATAGCAAGGATCCCAGAACCACAACCCATATCAAGCGCTGAACTGATTCGTCGCGATCTGAAAGCATAATTTATTCTATCGAGAGCAACTAAACACCCCTTAGTTGAGCCGTGATCACCGGTGCCAAAAGCTGTCGCAGCAGGGATGCAGAGGCTAATTAGAGCATGCGGCAACGGTTTATCATATTCAGCACCATGCACAAAAAACCTGCCTACCGTTATAGGTGGAAATTTCTTTAAATTGTCTAAAACCCAGTTACGTATTGGGATTTTTAATAAATTAACTTTCGGTGAAAGCTCCCCGATAGCTTCAGCTGTATATCGAACCGTGATATTGATAGCACATTCATCTGGTATAATATTAGAGATACCTGATACCTGTGACATCAACAGTCCTTCCTGCGCGGTCCAAGAAACTGAATCTAAATGGGGCTCTAAACTTTCAGCGAAGGCTGGCGCATGTTCATGTGAAACTTCAAACAATATTTGATATAAGGACTGAACCATAACTATGCAGGATCAACGAAACTATCAATAACCTTTTTGGTTCCAGCTTTTTCGAATTCCACCTCAAGCTTATTTCCATCTAAAGACAAAATCTTTCCGTAGCCAAACTTTTGATGAAACACACGGATGCCTACTTCAAATGTACTATTACTCGGTGACGCAGAAACTGTCCATTCTTCTGCTTCAATGATGGTGCCTTCGCTGGTATGGCCCCGTTTCTGCGGCGACTCATACGATAAGGTGTCAGAGATCACATCAAAACCAGCGTCCAGAGATCCGTTTCCAAATTTAACACCAATACCAGAATTTAAACCTTGTTCAGAGATAACCTCAATATTTTCAGCTGGAAGTTCATTAACAAAACGCGACGGAAGAGAATTCTGCCATTGATTATAAATACGGCGATTGGCAGCATAGAAAATCATCGCTTCTTTTTTTGCCCGGGTGATGCCAACGTAAGCGAGCCGTCGCTCCTCTTCTAGACCGCTCAAGCCTTCTTCATCCAAACTACGTTGATGAGGAAACAAGCCTTCCTCCCAACCAGGTAAAAAAACAGTCTCAAACTCTAATCCCTTAGCAGCGTGAAGCGTCATTAAGCTGATCTTATCCTCAGTTTTATTTTCCTGATTCTCCATAACCAAACTAACGTGTTCCAAGAACCCCTGGAGGTTATCAAAATCCTCCAGCCCAGAAACAAGCTCTTTCAAATTCTCCAGCCTTCCCGGTGCTTCAGGCGACTTATCCCGCATCCACATCTCAGTATAGCCAGATTCGTCCAATATAATCTCAGCCAATTCAAAATGCGGCAGAACATCAATATTAGAACGCCAACGTTGAAAATCTTGCAACAATCCACTGAGAGACGAGCGAGCCTTTGGCTTAATCTCGTCAGTTTGGATAATCAACCGCGCTGCCTCATACATCGGCATACTTTGAGCTCGAGCCAATTGATGAATTGCCTGAACTGTAGCCTGACCGAGACCGCGCTTTGGAACATTAATAATACGTTCAAAAGCTAAATCGTCATCCGGACTATTCACAACTCTAAGATAAGCTATTGCATCTCGCGTTTCGTGTCGTTCATAAAAACGTGGGCCTCCAATCACACGATATGGTACTCCTAAGTTAATCATACGTTCTTCAAACTCCCGCATTTGAAAGCCGGCTCGAACAAGTATCGCCATTTCCTCCAAACTTTGACCTCTAGATTGGCGCACTTCAATTTCATCTCCAACCAAACGAGCCTCTGCCTCCCCATCCCAAACAGCATGTACTTTTACAGGGTCCCCACCATTCATACCGGTCCACAGCGTTTTCCCCAACCGTCCTTCATTATGGGAAATCAGTCCTGATGCAGCTGCTAGTATATCTGGAGTTGATCGATAGTTTTGCTCTAAACGAATAACAGTCGCTTCCAAAAAATCTTTTCCAAATTTTAAGATATTACCCACTTCAGCGCCACGCCAAGAATAAATTGATTGGTCATCATCCCCAACACAGCAAATATTTTTATGTTCTTGCACCAATAACCGTAACCACAGATATTGTGCGACATTAGTATCTTGGTATTCGTCAACGAGTAAATAACGAAATTTTATCTGATACTCATGCAGAACATCGATATTTTCGGTAAACAAAGTCAGACAATGCAGAAGCAGGTCACCAAAATCTACCGCATTGAGTGTTTTTAAACGTATTTGATAATCTCGATAAAGTTCACTCAGAACACCTTCGGCAATGTCAGAACCTTCTTCGTTTAAAATTTTTTCTGGCGTTAGGCCTCGATCTTTCCAACGCTGAATTACACCCATTAATACGCGAGCAGGCCATTTTTTTTCATCTATTTCTAGTGGCTCCATCAGCTGCTTAAGAAGGCGCAACTGATCATCTGTATCAAGAATCGTGAAGTTATGTTTTAGGCCAACAAGCTCGGCATGACGCCGCAAAATACGAGCACATAAAGCATGGAACGTACCAAGCCACCAACCTTCAACAGGCCGTCCAGTTATAATAGCAACTCGGCTCTGCATTTCACGAGCCGCTTTATTAGTGAACGTTACCGCCAGAATTTCCCACGGTCGGGCTTTACCTTCAACCAGAATATGGGCAAGACGTGTTGTTAAAACACGGGTCTTTCCTGTTCCCGCTCCTGCTAAAACAAGTACCGGTCCATCTAGAGCCATAACAGCCCGTGTCTGCTCATCATTCAAGCCGTCCAAATACGGAAGCGGTTGAGTTGGTACGGCTATTAAATCGGGCATATCGGATAAATCATGTACATCTTCAGAAAGTTCAAACGGATCTGACATGTAATTATTATAACATTATTTAAGTTGTGAACCAGCTAATCACGAGGGAGACCACATAAATTTTCTAATAAATTTATATTTAGAAACTTTAGTATGAATTAGATATTAGTTTTGGACCAAATCAAGAATGCGGGTTCAAGGGACCCCTTCATGTTCTTCATGGCGTACTTTAAGCAACGCTTTGTTATAAGCTGACATCACTTCCGTTTCATATAATGTACCAATAAATTTCATCGTCTCATGATCCTCAACTACAGCAACAAAATGTTCCCCACTATCACGCATTACTTTATTTGCTTTTTCCAAATCATCACCTTGAACAAGAAATGGAGGATGTAAGCGTGCTACATCCCCCGCATTAATAAGGTTATCAACATCGTGATCAAAAGCAACATCGCTAAGGTCAGCTAAAGTAATTGTACCAAACAATTCATCATTCTTGCGAAGTACAAATAGCTCGCCAGTTTCAGAGAATTGTAATTTATGGCGTAAATCTTGAAGACCTGTACCAACACTGACGGTTTCAGCATTTTTATCTACTAGTTGACGCACCTTAATACTTCGAAGCAACGTAGTCTCAAAACCACCTTTAAGATCCAAACCCGCGCGCTCTAACTGCCAACTAAAAAATGATTTCCCAAGAAATTGTTGTGCAACGACATTCGAGATCACAACCCCAATCATTACAGCAATTGTTAATGGATAGTCATCGGTTAACTCAAATACTATCAATGTTGTTGAAATAGGTGCCCCTAGAACGGCAGCTGAAACGGCACCCATTCCAATTATGGTATAAGCTCCAGGACCAGAGGATAACTCAGGAAATATACCAGTAACAACCATACCGTAGGAACCCCCAAGCATTGCTCCAATCATCAGAGATGGTGTAAATACACCGCCCCCAAATCCGCTACCAATACAAATTGACGTTGCCAGAATTTTCATGAATATCAGCGATACCATTAAATAAAGTGGCAACTGAATATTAAGTGCTAAATCTGTTGCATCATAGCCAACGCCAAGCACATGTGGAAAAACGAGTGCTATCAAACCAATGAGAAAACCTCCAATAGCGGGGTTTATCCATTGAGGACCAGGCACTTTACTCATAACGTCTTCGGTTTTCATTGCAGTACGCATAAAAATAATAGCCACAAATCCACCAGCAATCCCTAGACCAACGACAGCCGGAAATTCCCAGAATGAGGCCAGAGATTGCTCTGTAATCCCAAAAGCAGGAACATCACCAAAATAAATCCTCGAAACAATTGTGCCTACAACACTGGCGATAACAATCGGTGTGAAAGCACTCATAGCAAAATGCCCAACGATAACTTCATGTGCAAATAATGCACCGGCTATTGGAGCATTAAAGGAAGCGGCTACGGCTGCTGCAGCCCCACAACCAAGCAAAGCCCGCGACAGTGAACGAGTTAGATGAAGTGTTCTTGCAAACCAAGCACCAACGGTTGCTCCTAAATGAATAGCTGGTCCCTCCCGGCCGACCGAGCCGCCAACCCCAATTGAGATTGAACTGGCAATCGCAGCTCCAATTCCAGCTCTGAAACTCATACGCCCTCCCTGTAATGCACTAGCTTCAATTACCTTCGCAACACTCAGTGGTTTTTGTCCTGGAATACAATAGTATATGAAGAGCCCAACCATCAGGCCACCAATTGCAGGCGTGAAGAGGGTTTGCCACCAGGGGAGAGCGAAAACAATTGAAATTAGATTCTCTGATGTACCTCCAAGAGTTAAACCTTGAATCAAATCAATCAATTCTCGAATAGCGATGACGCCGCCACCTGCTGCTGCTCCAACAAACACAGCCAAAATGGATAATATCAGTTGATCGTTCCTAACAATACGCCGCAGCCGCATTAGAATGCGGTTCAGCCTGGTACGGGAGCTAGCCATGATCTTACACTTATACAAAAATTTATAACTAGCTAAGAACTATACCTTTTTTGCGATAAGAGCTACAAAGAATACAGCTAATTTCCATTTGACAAGAAAATATTCTAATCGGACTGAAGTATTTTTATTTATGAAGTACATAATTTTTTATTTGAAAATAAACGCCAGAAGCGTGAGACTTCCACTACTATATTTTTATTTAATTATTAAGGTTGGAATTGTTAGGCTGTTAAAAGCTTTTATACCATGAACGCATCACCATTAACTTATTTATAGGTTATCAAATTATACGGCTTTAACTGGAGATATGGATGTGAGTAGAAAATTCACCGAAATAACCGTTTATTTAAAACAGACTCAGGAATAAAAATAATCGCTTTTAGCGAGTATAGCTCAAATTAGTCGCAAGCCACTTTTCGGCCTGCTCAAGCGAAATTCTCCGACGTTCAGCGTAGTCTAAAACTTGATCTTTACCGATTTTACCAATACCGAAATATTGGGATGAGGGATGCGAAAAATAATAGCCGGATACCGATGACGAAGGTATCATGGCATAGCTTTCAGTTAGATCAATAGATGCTTTTTCAGATGCCTCCAAAAGATCAAATAATTGGGGCTTAGAACTGTGATCAGGACAGGATGGATAACCGGGAGCCGGCCGTATTCCAACATACTCTTCTTTGATCATCTGTTCATTTGTTAAATTCTCATCTTTCTGATATCCCCAGAACTCTTTACGTACCCGTTCATGCATTCTTTCAGCAAAAGCTTCCGCCAACCGATCGGCTAATGCTTTTAATAGAATTTCGCTATAATCGTCATAAACATCAAGAAACTCTTTTAGTTTTTTCTCAATATTGTTACCAGAAGTGACGGCAAAACCGCCAATATAATCAGCAACACCTAAATTCTTAGGGGCAATAAAATCAGCAAGACAGAAATTTGGTCGGCCCGAGGCTTTACTCATCTGCTGTCTAACAAATGGTATAACTGTTCGGACAGCACTACGACCTTCGTCAACATAAACCTCAACATCATCGTCCACAGAATTCGCGGGGAAAAATCCAATCACACCGTCGGCCGTTAACCATTTTTCTTTAAGCAAACGTGCTAGCATAGCTTGCGCATCATTGAATAAGGATCTAGCAGCATCGCCCACAACATCGTCTTTCAGGATTTTTGGGTAATTCCCCGCTAATTCCCACGTACGGAAAAACGGTGTCCAATCTATATGCGATATTAAATCAACTAAATCGTAATTCTTAAACTCCTTTACACCCAAAAAGCTTGGTACGGGCGGAGAAACTTTTGACCATTTAATAACGTGGGCGGCCTTACGTGCCTCCTTAAGTGTAATGAGATTTTTTTTGCGCTCGCGTCCATCATATTCTGTCCGAACGGCTTGATACTCATTATTAATTTTCCCGATATAATCATCCTTTAAAGTTGCACTAAAAAGTTGACTGGCAACACCAACTGCACGTGATGCGTCGGTTACATATATTGTAGCACCTTTATAATTTGGCGCGATTTTAACTGCAGTATGAACTTTGGATGTTGTTGCTCCTCCAATTAGTAAGGGAATTTTAAAGCTGTCCCTAGAAAGTTCCTCAGCAACGGAAACCATTTCCTCCAATGAGGGTGTAATCAATCCTGAGAGCCCAATTATATCAACACTCTCGCGCTTTGCGACTTCCATAATTTTTTCGTAAGGCACCATTACGCCCAAATCAATTACGTCATAGTTATTACACTGCAAAACAATACCAACGATATTCTTACCAATGTCATGTACATCACCCTTGACCGTCGCAAGTAATATTTTTCCCTTAGCCTTAGCGGCCGTCTTTCCTCCAATTTCTTTTTCAGCCTCGATAAATGGAGTTAAATGAGCGACGGCCTGTTTCATAACGCGGGCAGACTTAACCACCTGGGGTAAGAACATTTGCCCCGACCCAAATAAATCACCAACAATATTCATTCCGTCCATTAAAGGACCTTCAATGACATGTATGGGTTTTTGAGCATGCTTACGAGCCTCTTCAGTATCTTCAACAATATACTCGGAAATTCCTTTGACCAAAGCATGAGCCATACGGTCACCAACGGTACCTTCGCGCCAAGACAAATCCTCAGTCTTATTTCTAGCCTGACCTTCTATCTGATTAGCAACTTCTAATAACCTTTCCGTCGCATCTTCCCGGCGATTTAAAATTACATCTTCAATACGATCCCGAAGGTTTCTCTTAATTTCTGAATAGACTGCAAGCTGGCCAGCATTAACGATACCCATGTCCATTCCTGCGTTAACCGCATGGTATAAGAAAACCGCATGCATTGCCTCGCGCAATGCATTATTACCTCGAAATGAAAACGAAACATTACTTACACCACCACTTATATTGGCAAACGGAAGGTTATCTTTAATGTAAGAAACTGCATCAATATAGGCTTTTGAGAAGTTCCGATGCTCTTCTATACCGGTTGCAACTGGAAAAATATTTGGATCAAAGATTATATCTTGCGGCTGGTATCCAACCTCTTCAGTTAGGATGCGATATGACTCTGTACAGATCTCTATCATACGCTGATAGGTGTCGGCTTGTCCCTGCTCATCAAACGCCATGATAATTGCGGCTGCACCATAATAAAGTAGTTCTTGAGCCTGAGCCTTAAAGACAGATTTACCTTCTTTAAGACTAATTGAATTTACAATACTTTTTCCTTGGACGCATTTGAGACCCGCTTCAATGACGGTCCACTTGGAACTATCGATCATAATTGGTATACGACAAATATCGGGTTCAGATGCTATCAGTTTTAAGAAACGCTCCATCGCCGCCTCAGCATCAAGCATTGCCTCGTCCATATTTACGTCAATAATCTGAGCGCCATGCTCAACTTGACGGCGCGCTATATCAAGCGCGGTGTCATAATCTTCCTCAAGTATCAATTCCTTAAATCGCATAGATCCCGCCACGTTAGTGCGCTCACCCACATTTATAAAACCGGTAACCTCGTTAATATTGAGGGGTTCTAATCCACTAAGACGCCCATGGACTGGGATTCTGGGAATGTCACGAGGCGCTGATTTCCCAACACACTCTGAAATCGCTCTTATATGCTCTGGCGTAGTTCCACAACACCCGCCTACAACATTTAAAAAACCATGATCAGCAAACTCACGCAATTTTTCAGCCATGTAATCTGGACCATCATCATATCCGCCAAATGCATTGGGAAGACCTGCATTTGGATGTAAACTGACATAGGTAGGTGCAATACGAGAAAGTGCTTGAATATGCGGCCTTAAATCTAAAGCCCCCAAGGCACAGTTTAGTCCAACAATAAGCGGCTTAGCATGGGAAACAGAATTCCAAAAAGCTTCAGGTGTCTGTCCGGTTAAAGTTCGACCAGAGGCATCAGTGATTGTTCCAGAAATCATTAGCGGGATATCGATGTTGTACTCCACCTGAAATTTCATTACCGCATAGAGAGCTGCCTTGGCGTTAAGTGTATCAAATATGGTTTCAACCATTAAAATATCGGCACCGCCATTAATGAGGGCTTCCGTTGCTTGGGTATAAGCACCCACCAACTCATCAAATGAGATATTACGATAACCTGGATCATTTACATCGGGCGATATTGAAGCTGTTCGGTTAGTAGGACCTAAGATACCCGCAACATAAACTGGCCTACTTACCGCGTTAACTGCCTTTTTTGCTATCCGTGCTGCTTCAAAATTTAATTCAAAAACAACATCCTCCATTCCATAATCGGCTTGAGAAATGATTGTTGAATTAAACGTATTTGTTTCAATTATGTCTGCACCAGCCTCAATGTAAGCGTCATGTATTTGACGGACAATCTCTGGCTGGGTTAGCGTTAATAAATCATTATTCCCTTTTTGGTCAAAGCCATGGTCTTGAAAACGTTTCCCCCTGTATTCGTTCTCATTTAATTCATAACCCTGAATCATAGTGCCAGTTGCTCCATCTAACACAATGATGCGCTGATCAAGAAGTGCTATAAGTTCTGAGCGTTTTGAGACGTAATTCTTAGTCATCGATATTAGCTGATCTGATGCCAAGGATATGACAAATCGCGTAAACCAGATCGGATTGGTTCAACGTATAAAAATGAAACTTGTTAATCCCTTCTGATTGTAAAACGCGACAATGTTCTGCAACAACTGTTGCTGCAACTAACCTCCTAGTAGCAGGATCGTCATTTAACCCAGCAAATAAATCTGCCATCCAGCCTGGGACGTGTGCACCACAAATTTTAGCAAACTTAAGAACCTGTTTATAATTTGTAACGGGTAAGATGCCAGGGATAATAGGCACATTTATACCCGCAGCCACGGCACGATCTCTAAAATTTAAATATGTTTCAGCTTCAAAATAAAACTGCGTAATTGCCCGGCTCGCACCGGCATCTATCTTTCGTTTGAGATTATCAAGATCGGCTTTAGCTGATTGAGCCTCTGGATGCACTTCAGGGTAAGCCGCGACAGTAATGTCAAAATTTGCGATCCTTTTCAGTGCCGCCACTAGATCTGCAGCATAAGTGTAACCGTTGATCTCGGTTTCATAAATTGTCTTATCCTTTATAGGATCGCCCCTCAAGGCAACAATATGACGAACACCCTCGGACCAATAATTTCTAGCAACTGCATTCACCTCCGATTTAGAAGCGGCAACGCAAGTAAGATGAGCCGCCGCGGAAATACCTTTTCTATTTTGAATTTGGCTTACAATATCATGTGTACGTTCACGAGTAGATCCTCCAGCACCATACGTTACAGAAATAAAATCTGGTGATAATGGTGCTAGTCTGTCGATAGATTGCCATAATGATTGCTCCATTTTTTTCGTATTAGGCGGAAAAAACTCAAAGGAAACCCCAACTGTTCCTGAGAGGGGCCGAGCAATAGGCATCGTTAGTTTTTTAGTATTATTCATTATATTTACTGTTTAAACTGTTTAATGCCGACCCAAATTCCAATTGTAAGTTGGCAACCAGGAAGATGGGTTGGTGGTGTAAATTTTAAACCATTTCGTTGAAACCAATGAACAAACTCACCGTCTGAAAAACCCAAGCGGGAATGATGAAAGATTTCCCGCAGTTCCAACATCTTGTGAGCTAAAAAATCAACGATTATAAGCCTACCTCCTGGCCGAAGGACGCGGGCTGATTCAGCGATAGCTCTGCTAGGCTCATTGGCAAAATGTAAAACCTGGTGAATGCAGACGACATCATACTCATCATCGGGAAACTTTAGTCGGTACATATCACCTTGACGGATTGAATAGTTCTTAAGTCCTGTTTTTTCTATGTTTACCCGAGCAACTGCCAACATTTCACGGGAGAGATCAATGCCTACTACTTTTTCTGCATGGGTTCCCGCTAATTCCAACATTCGACCGGTTCCCGTCCCTACATCAAGAAATTTACTCACGGAATCTTCTTTGAATATAGAATCAACAACTTGTTCAACGTTATTCTCCTCAACATGTAGCCTTCTAATTTGGTCCCATTGTGCTGCACTAAACCTAAAATAATCTGCCGCAGATTTATTTCGCTCTGCTTGAACACTGCTCAGACGTATATGATCACGGGCTACCACTGGATCATTCTTTGGTAATGAGTTTAAGATTTTTTGGGCAATGGCAGCGGCCTCTGTTTCAGATGTAATTCGATACAACATCCAACTACCCTCGCGGATTTTTTGCAATAAACCAGCATCACATAGAATCTTGAGATGACGTGACACCCTTGGCTGCGATTGACCTAAAATATAAACAAGCTCACTGACGCTAAATTCGCCTTGGTTACATAGGACCAATAAACGCAACCGACTTGGCTCGGCTAAGGCTTTTAGTATTTTTACAAGTATATCCATGTCATTCATATATAAAAAAATATATAACGATATAAACATATACTTATACTATGCCAAGACATTTAATTTAAAACAGACTAAACGAATTACTTCTGTTAATAGATAATTTCTTTAGCCCACATAAAATACTCATCCACATTAATTTAACTCAACAGATATTAGAGCTATCCTCAAATACCTAAAAATGGTTATTAAAAACCTGGGAGCCTAGTATTCTTTTGATAAACTGTTGATAATTTAGTTGTAAATATACAACATATTTTAATAACTAAAAAAAAACCAAAATAAATATGCCATTTTTTGCAAACAAACTCTATTTTGTCTTTCCTTGTTGATTTAAATTAAAGTAGAATTAAGTAAGATTATATTAATCCATTTGAAAGATTATCCACCAAGATATAGCGTGATTGAAGAATAATACACCTGAGGGTGGGAGATTAGGTTACCTGTCTAAATATAAGGGTTTAGTTTAATACAACTGTTGTTTAAATATTTAACTGTTGTATAAATATTGAAGCAGCCTTAAGGGATATGTAGAGCATTGCGTGGAAATCAAACCTCCTTCATAAAAGCTATGGTGTTACTGTTTATCGTTGTTACGATGGCGAGTTGCTCATCGGTGCCCGCGAATGACCAAGAGGCGTTGACAGAATTAAAAAAAATCAACGACCCCATAGAGCCAACAAACAGGTTCATTTTTAATTTCAATCAGGGTTTGGATGCGGCTATTATTAAACCAATTACCGGTCTATATCGAGGGATTTTCCCTAGTATTATACGTGACAGCATTCATAATTTCATGAACAACATCAAGACGCCAGTCGTATTGGCGAATGACGTGTTACAAGGTGAACCAGAGCGAGCCGGAAATACTATGATGCGCTTTATAATCAATTCCAGTGTAGGTATAGCTGGACTTCGTGACCAGGCCACCAACTGGGGTTTTGAGGACCATGATGAAGATTTTGGCCAAACGCTAGCTGTTTGGGGTGTTGGTGAAGGACCTTATCTAATGTTACCAGTTTTAGGCCCCTCTAATCCCAGAGATGCAATCGGTAAACTTGTCGATAACCTAATCGACCCTATTAATTTATGGGCAGATAATGATGACAGAGAGTGGGTGCCAATAACTCGTACCGCCGTTAACGGCCTTGATACGCGTGATCGGCTGTGGGATATATTAAATGATCTCGAAAAATCATCAATTGATTACTATGCGGCTATCCGCAGTCTCTATCGTCAACGAAGAAATGACGATATTTCGAATGGCTCAGGATCTAAAAATAATAAAACTCCGAACCTCGCAGAGACAACTGTTATAAACGATCCTCTTGACGAGCCGCAAATCAGTGCCGTCGGACCTTAAAAAATGAGCCTAGTTAGCCGTGGTTTAGTTGCCACCCTTTTTTCTGTAAGCGTTTTTCTTAGTACATGCATAGTGCGGGCTCATGCGGACGAATTTACGAATGGCGCCGAAAGATTTATTACTTCACTTGCCGCTAAAGCTGAAGTATCTCTTCTTTCAGATCATATCTCTCCTGTAGAACATCAAAAACGTTTCCGAAATATAATGTTAAGTAGCTTCGACCTCAACGGTGTCGGAAAATGGGTAATTGGACGTTACTGGCGCCGCATCTCAAAATCCGAACGCGCCGAATACCTTAAGCTATTTGAAAAGTTTATAATTGCAACGTATAGTAAACGTTTCAGAGGTTATACTAAAGCTAAACTACAAATTAATGGAACAACTAAACGCAAAAACTCAGCATTTGTTAACTCCCAAATTAATCGCAAAGGATCAAAACCGATCCGAATTATTTGGAGAGTTAAATTAGCAAATGGAAAGTATAAAATTATAGATATTGTGATAGAGGGTATGAGTTGGATTCAAACCCAACGTTCAGAATTTGTATCTGTTATACGAAATAGCGGCGGAAAAGTATCCGGCCTCATGGACGCCCTAAGTAAAAAAATTGTATTCCTCACATCATACAAAAACTAAATCAAATTAACCTTTTACCAGAGGTCGGTATTTGATTCGATGAGGTTGATCGGCCAGGGCTCCTAAACGACTTTGACGATCTGCCTCATAATCACCGTAGTTCCCTTCAAACCAAATCACCTGACTATCCCCCTCAAAGGCGATAATATGAGTGGCTATCCGGTCTAGAAACCAGCGATCGTGACTTGTAATTAAAATACAACCTGGAAATGCAAGCAGTGCCTCCTCTAACGCGCGTAGCGTATCCACATCCAAATCATTCGTTGGCTCATCAAGCAAAATAACGTTTGCACCGGACTTCATTACCTTTGCCAGATGAACCCGGTTTCGCTCACCACCAGATAACTGGCCAACTTTCTTTTGTTGATCCGGTCCTTTAAAATTAAATTGCGAAACATAAGCTCTACTCTGCATCGTACGATGACCAAGCTCTACTTCATCTAAACCTTCCGATATTTCTTCCCAAACGGTTTGGTCATCAGAAAGCTCTTCACGTGACTGATCCACGTAGCCCAACTTGACGGTATCACCAAAACGAATAGACCCTGCACTATTCTTTACCGTACCTGAAATCATATTAAAAAGTGTCGTTTTACCAGCACCATTTGCCCCGATAATACCAACAATCGCCCCCGGTGGTATCTTAAAATTTAAACCTTCAAACAACAGATGTTCATCAAAGCCTTTTGATAAATCTTCAGCTTCAATTACCAAGTCACCAAGACGAGGGCCCTGCGGAATGATAATTTGGGCCGTATCTGGTGTCATATTATCTGCCTCGGCCTTTAATTTCTCATAAGCAGTAATACGAGCCTTACTCTTAGCTTGGCGAGCCCGAGGTGATTGTCTTATCCATTCCAACTCATTAGCAAGCGTCGTCTGACGGGCCTGATCTTGTTTCTCATCTTGAGCTAAGCGTTTCTGTTTTTGGTCTAACCACGAAGAATAGTTGCCTTCATACGGAATACCACGGCCACGGTCGAGTTCCAATATCCATCCGGCAACATTATCTAAGAAATAACGATCATGGGTAATCGCAACGACACAACCTGGATATTCTTTAAGATGCACCTCCAGCCAAGCAACTGATTCGGCATCCAGATGGTTTGTTGGCTCATCAAGTAATAATAGATCAGGTTTTTGTAATAATAGCCGACAAAGCGCGACCCGACGTTTTTCACCACCAGAAAGTTTTGTTACATCTGCGTCACCGGGCGGACAGCGCAACGCATCCATTGCGATTTCAACGGTGCGTTCAATTTCCCAACCATTAACAGCATCAATCTTTTCCTGAAAATTCCCCTGCTCCTCCAATAGAGCATTCATCTCATCATCACCCATAGGCTCAGAAAATTTAGCACTAACCTCGTTAAATTTATCAACAAGATCTTTAATCTCACCAACACCTTCCATCGCATTCCCCGCAACATCTTTACTCGGGTCCAACTCTGGTTCTTGTGGTAAATAACCAACGCGTGTACCTTCAGCGGCCCAAGCTTCACCATTATATTCTGTCTCAATACCAGCCATAATTTTTAATAGCGTTGACTTACCGGCCCCATTTGCGCCTAAAACTCCAATCTTTGCTCCGGGTAAAAACGATAAAGAAATATCCTTCATTAACTCTCGGCCGCCTTGGAAAGTCTTACTGAGTTCTTTCATCACATAAATATATTGATAAGATACCATCAACCGCTCCGGTTTTGATCTTGATTAATTTTCTTGCGAACTGTTTAGCGTAGAGACGGGTATGATGCAATCTATGGCTATATAGATATTAGTCTAGGTTTTAGAAAAAATTATGGTCTAGTATTTCAATTTTTTACAACATCAATAGCATAACCACCACGACGAACTGTTCTAATAAGATCATAACCACCAAATTCATTTAGAGCCTCACGAAGTCTGCGAATATGTACATCAACCGTTCTTTCTTCCACATAGATATCACGGCCCCAAACTTGGTCAAGAAGCTGTTCGCGTGAGAAAACCCGGGTTGGGTGTGCAATTAAAACTTGCAACAAACGATATTCGGTTGGACCCAGATGTATAGACTTACCATCCCGGAACACCTTATGGGCGATTAAATCCAATACAATACCGCCATATGCAAGTTGATCAATTCCGAAGTTAGGATTAGATCGTCGCAACACTGCATGGATCCGAGCAATAAGTTCAGAAGGAGAAAAAGGCTTAACAATATAATCGTCAGCACCAGCATCCAAGCCAGAAACTTTATCTCTTTCCTCACCCCTTGCCGTCAACATAATAATCGGCAACGATTTAGTTTCTTTACGTGCACGTAATCGACGGCATACGTCTATTCCAGAAATATCAGGTAACATCCAATCTAAAATAACAAGATCTGGCTCATTTTCAGATGCTAACAATAAAGCCTTTTCACCATCTGTCGCAATCTGTACACCGAAACCTTCTTTCTCAATATTATATCGCAAAAGCTCTACCAATGGAGGTTCATCTTCAACAATAAGAACGGATATATCTAACATTAGCTGCCTTCATCTCACGGTTTAACATCAGAATATTCAATGACATCCGAGTTTTTTAATTTAACGGTAAATAAACAGTAAACGTTGTACTCTTATTTAGTTTACTCTGAATTTGAAGGTGACCACGATGGCGACTAATAATATGTTTTACAATTGCAAGTCCTAACCCGGTACCCCCCATTTCTCTCGATCTACCCTTATCTGTTCGATAAAATCGTTCAGTTAAGCGAGAAATTTGATCTGCCTTAATTCCTTCACCTTTATTTTTGATCGAAATCGAAATACCTGGGCCACCAATCTCGGGTATACAATCAATAAGACCAACGCCTATTGTAATTGGAGTTTTTTCTTGACCATATTTAATGGCATTATCGATTAGATTTTGAAAAACTTCCATCAGTTCATCCCTGTCGCCCAGTAATATGGGCAGGTTGGGATCCATGTCAAAATCTAACCTCATTGACCGCCGTTGAACACGACTTATAAACAATTCTTCTGTCACACCGAGTAACTCGGTAATATCAACAGTTTGTTGTGGACGCATTCGCTCACTGGCTTCAACTCGTGAAAGTGATAATAAATCATCAATCATACGAGCCATACGCTGGGCCTCATTGCTCATGATTTCTAAAAATCGTCCATGCGACCCAACATCTTCTTTTGCTGGTCCCTGTAACGTTTCAATAAAGCCAATTAAAGATGCAATAGGAGAACGCAACTCATGACTAAGATTGCTGACAAAATCACGCCGCATTCTCTCCGCAATTGATTCAGAACTTATATCGTGAAAAACTATCATAGCCGCTGTTTTAAAAAACTGATTGATGGGACCTATTGCAACAATCCTTACTTGAAGAGTGATTATTACGGGAAGAGATATTATCAATTCAATTTCTCTCTGTTTTTCACCGTTTAATACGGCATCTGTCGCCTCCAAAACGATTGGATCCCGGAAAGACAATTCGAGGTTACGGTCTACGTAAATATCCAACATGTCCTGGGCTGCCTGGTTCCTAAAAATCACTTCCCGTAACTTGTTTAATAAAATTACAGGATCTGGGAAAACTTCCAAGATATGGGTATTTAAATCTGATACTTCACCACTATTTTTTACAAGTCCCATCGTTAAATCCGAATTCCCTATCTAAATTTAATCCTTATCACATTTTATAGTCCTACTCTAATCAACCAATAATTGTCAAAATAAAGACTATGATGCTTCAAAAATCCCTCAGACAGTTACGTCCGAGGAATCCTAATAAGAGATAGATTAGAGCTAAAATTAATTTTGGTTCTACCTATTCAGGCAAAAAATCGTAAATCAATTAGCTTATATTAAGCAGCATATTTTGAAGCGTGATTGTTAGATGGATGTCCTACCTTCGTATCGTACCCACATACCTTCAGCTCAGCCATTGTAGATCTTGATTCTGATCCCAAATAAACCATTCGCCCAATATCTTCTCGTCTAAGGCCAATATTGGCCAGCCCTCGATCAGAAAGACGAGAGAGCTCCTCATAAGTTCTTGCTGCACTTATACCATTTTGAACGGCTCTAAAAGCGTTTCCTATGGCCTTTGCAACAGCAGAGAAGATTTGTGTTGCCACTTCTGTTTGAGCCACACGAGCTGCTCGAATGATTTTATCAGTATCTTGTGCCGATAATGGTGTATAATCATCAAGACTGTTTATAACGGTGATTCTTTGTTCAACCTGATCTAATGTGATTTCGGTTTCTTTAGCTGACATTTTATTCATCGTATTCTCCTAATAAACTCTCAGCCGCTCGCTGAAAATTCTAATGTGAATTTGAGAAGCATATAGACTTTTAAAATCAACTTAGTTAGGAGGTTATCCGCAAAACAGCTATGTAATTTTTGCATACCATAGAAAATTATTACTTCATTTCAGTGAGTTAAAACTAAATAAATAAAATTAATTATATAATCTTTTTAGTTCTATCTCAGGTCCAACGCGGCGTATAATTTTGTACTGATTTGTATTGATCTGGCATCTCCAAATCAAAACCCAGTTCATTTGCCGCATGACGGGTCCAATAAGGATCAAATAAATGCATTCTGGCAATAACGCAAATATCACCGCGACCACTTGCAATGATGGAGTTTGCATCAGCATAGGATTGGATATTTCCAACCGTCATCGTAGGAATACCAGCTTCCATCCGCACCCTATCTGAAAATGGCAGTTGAAATAATCTACCATATTCTGGTTCTTCTTCTGACACGACCTGTCCTGAAGACACATCAAGAATATCGCAACCCGCGACTTTGAATGCCCGTGCTATTTCAACTGCATCCGTAGGAGTAATTCCATCCTCTATCCAATCCGTTGCTGAAATTCGGATAGACATAGGTTTATCTTTAGGCCAAACTGCACGCATAGCCGTAAACACTTCCAAAGGGTAGCTAAGGCGATCTTTTAACGAACCACCATAAGCATCAGAGCGAATATTAGTTTTTGGCGAAATAAAGGTATTTAAGAGATAACCATGGGCACAATGCAATTCCAGCATATCAAACCCGGCTTGCTCTACCCGCTTAGTTGCTAACACAAATTCCTCTCGAATTTGATTCATATCAGCTCTATCCATTTCTCTTGGTGCAGGATTATTGATCGAATAGGGAATTGGAGAAGCGGCTATGATTGGCCATGCGTCCTCGGTCAGAGGCGCCTGCTCACCCCCCTCCCACTGAAGATGAGTTGAAGCTTTGCGCCCAGCATGACTAAGTTGCATGCCTATTTTGCTAGAACTATGGTGATGAACATAATCAACAACCCGCTTCCAAGCCTTAACATGGTCGTCATTATACATACCTGTGCAACCAAGTGTAATGCGTCCTTCGGCACTGATCGCAGTACTCTCGGTCATAATCAAGCCGGCGGCGCCCATAGCACGACTTCCAAGGTGCACTAAATGCCAATCACCTATTAATCCATTTTCTGCGGAGTACATGCACATTGGTGATACAGCAATTCTATTCTCTAAAACCATATCTCGAAGTTTGTATGGCGTAAATATTGGCGGCGGGGCCTTCTTATCGCGAGTAATCCCAGATTGCACTTCAGCTCGGTCAGCGACCCAATTGTCAACCTCTTCCAAGAGTTCGTTATCCCGCAAGCCAAAATTTGCATGATTAATACGAAGACTTCGTGTCAATAACGCATATGAGAATTGCATCGGCTCTAAAATATCATGATAGCGCTCAACATCCTCAAACCACTCCATACTGACTTGAGCCGCGCGTTGTATAGAATCCACAGCAGGCTGTCGCTTTTCCTGGAAGGCCGGTAATGCTTGCAAAATATCCTCTGGATTCTCAGTTATAGTCTCAAAGAGGGCTACAGCATCTTCCATCGCTAATTTGGTTCCAGAGCCGATTGAAAAATGAGCAGTATGTAAGGCATCACCCAGCAAAACGATATTTTTATAATAATAATTTTTATTCTTAACTCGGGGAAACGTTCGCCAAATTGAGTTATTTGTTATCAGCGTCTCATTACCAAGTTCGTTAGCAAATACTTTGCTACAATAGGCAACGGTGTCTGCTTCTGTTGCGGTTTCGAGACCAGCCCTACGCCATGTATCTTCCGTTGTCTCTATAATAAAAGTCGATTTACCTGCCATGTATTGATAACAATGTGCTCGCCACAAACCGTCTTTATTTTGGTTAAAATAAAAGGTGAAAGTATCAAATGCCTTTGTTGAACCTAACCAGGTAAATTTATTTGGCCTCATAACAACGTCTGCACCGAATTCTTTTGCATGGTGATCTCGAATAAAAGATGCAACACCATCGCTCGCAATAATTAGATCGGAATCATGATAGTCATCTAAGCTTTTGACAATAACATCATGGATCATTTTGACACCGAGCTCTTTTGCACGAGCTTCCAATATCTGCAATAATCTGAGGCGCTGCATGCCAGCAAATCCGTGACCGCGTGATCTTATCTGATGACCTTTGTGAAAAACATCAATATCGTCCCAATGAACAAAACTATCAGTAATATCCTTATACGTGTCAAAGTCAGCTTCTTTGAAGTTTTCCATCGTTTCATCAGAAAAGACTACGCCAAATCCGAAGGTCACGTTATCGGGATTTTGCTCATAGATCTCAATATCCCAATCTGTATTAGCTTTTTTTATTAGAATAGAAAAATACAGGGACGCCGGCCCGCCCCCAATACATGTAATCTTCATTTTTAGTTCCCGATTTGAATTCAGCTGCAACTTGCAAGAGAAATATGCTTGCTTTAGCGTGCATGATTAGTTTATTCGTAAATAGTTTAGGTCTAAACTATTTCTATAAGGCATACAAGTAATCCTAAATCAAAACTAGATAGGAGTTTTAAAAGTGAGAATTTTACAACCACCGAACTGGCCTCAACCTAAGGGATATAGCAATGGAATTGCGGCTAGAGGCACCATGGTTTTTGTCGCCGGCATGGTTGGGTGGAATGAAAATGAAAAATTTGAAACTAACGACTTTTCCGAACAAGCGCGGCAAGCACTAAAAAATATTGTAACCGTCCTAAATGAAGCTGGAGCCAAATCAGAGCACATAACCCGTATGACGTGGTATCTAGTCGATCTGGATGACTACAATGCTTCATTACAACATCTCGGGAAAATATATCAGGAAGAAATTGGTAAAGTTTTTCCAGCAATGACTGGTATTCACGTAGCTGGACTAGTTGAAAAAGAGGCAAAACTGGAAATTGAGGTGACTGCCATTATCCCAGATCAACAATAAACACGACATCCACGCTAAGCTAGCAAAATTAAAAACCTTGGCAAGGAACAACATAAAGGGCTATCGCAAAAAAATTTATGACGAAAGCTGTAGTTCTGATTTTAAATGACTGATAATTTTATTGGATCCATACAGCCATTCTGTGTCTGAGCCATTATTATCAATTCGCAAACAAGGGACTTTATGAACCCCACCTTCTTTTACCAATTTTTGTTTGTGATTAATATTATTTTTTGCATCCCTCAACTCTATATCAAGAGAGTATTTTCTAACCTGACGTCTAACTTTTACACAAAATGGGCAAGCGTG
This sequence comes from Rhodospirillales bacterium, assembly GCA_012960465.1. GTDB lineage: Bacteria > Pseudomonadota > Alphaproteobacteria > Rhodospirillales > UBA2165 > TMED23. The sequence continues at coordinate 61,604 of DUBF01000153.1, forward strand.
AAATTGGTATATACTGTAATTTGAAGTAATTGCATCCAGTTTAGCTTGCTCAGCCCTTTCCCTGAAAATTGGTTTGGGTCTTGTTAGAAAATCGCATGCAAGTATTAAGCGTCCCAAAAACCATCTAATAAATTTCATATTGTTCTCCGTCAAACATGATCTCGTTTAAAACTAGACCGATTTTTATAATGGTATTTACTTCTAAACAATAGGCTAACGCTTTTTATTTAAAAACTCAGTCGCTAGTTTATCGGCTTTTAAAATTTGGTCGGATGTCATCTTCTTGGTAACAACAACTATATTTTTATCCGCAATTTTGTCACCACTTGATTTAGCAATTTTCCACCACATATAGGCATAAATATAATCCTTTTTTACACCTAATCCATTTAAGTACATCTGACCCAAATTTACTTGGGCATTTTTATTTCCCTGTTTAGCAGAAAGTGCATACCATTTTGCTGCAGCCCTATAGTCCTGCAAAACGCCTTTTCCCGATTGATACATTAAAGCCAGATTATGCTGTGCTCGAGCATTACCCTGCTTAGCAGCAAGTAAGTACCAATTAATTGCTGTTTTATAATTTTTTACGACCCCCCGACCTACTTTGTAGGATAAGCCTAAATTATACTGGGCGTCTGTATGACCTTGTTCTGCCGCTAGCAAATACCACTTGGCCGCAATTTTATAATCCTGACCGACACCATTCCCACTCTCATACATCCAACCTAGATTATACTGTCCAAATTCGTTCCCCTTTTTTGCCGCCAGCATGTACCAACTCACCGCGACTGTGTAATCCTTTTTGACCCCCTGTCCTTTATAATACATCATTCCCAGACTGAATGCAGCAACAGCATTACCCTCTCGAGCTAAAGGCTCCCATTCACTCAAGGCTACAGAGTAATTTTCACTCCTATAAGCAGAAAAACCTTTAGCCAAGTCAAGAACAGGGAATTTTAAAGCTAGTTCTTTCATGTACTAAGTATGACAGAAAAAATATAAGACGAAAGAAATATAAACAGAGGTATATTCCATTGGCCATTTGTCAAAAAAATTTTCTACCGTAGCAAAGACTAATCTATAAATAAAAGATTGGCTTATCGTGTAATAAAACCAATAGATTTATAATATTAATGATGTAATGAAAGAAAAACATGACTGACTTTAAAGAATATGCTAATACCGCATAAAACATTGATTTAATGTTAAAAACTGGGTCTCTCGTTTTATTTTGTAAACTAAAATGTAGATTATCCTGGCGTCGGGATAGTGCAAGTTCAAGTCTTCTCTCAGGCGTCATTTGTTGCTAGACTTGAGAAAACTATAGGAACATTCAAATTGACTATTCATTTATACCAAAATGATATCCCTGCCGGGCTCCGCTTTGGCAAAAGCATAGCGATTGATACAGAAACACAAGGCTTACTTATTCAAAGAGACCGATTATGCCTAATTCAGTTATCTGACGGTAATGGCGATGCACACCTGGTACAATTTGAGAAAAATCAATACGAAGCACCTAATCTCAAGAAAGTGCTACGCAACCCCAAAAGTGTTAAAATTTTTCATTTTGCACGTTTTGACATCGCCACGATCAAAGCCTACCTTGGAATTACGTGCTCACCAGTTTTTTGTACTCGTATTGCTTCGCGCTTAACACGCACCTACACTGAAAAACATGGCCTGAAAGATATTTGTGCTGAATTACTTGGTGTTGAAATTTCAAAACAACAACAGCAATCTGACTGGGCTAATGCAGAGCTAACCACAGAACAACAGAAATATGCGGCTTCAGATGTCCTTTATCTTCATCAATTAATGGAAATCCTTAAAGGCCGCCTCATTCGGGAAAGTCGCACAGACCTAGCACAGGCCTGCTTTGATTTTTTACCCTTCCAGGCCGAATTAGACCTGGAAGGCTGGAATAATGAAGATATTTTTGCACATTAAAATGAGGTAAATTATACTTTATATGAATACAAAGAAGCTTGATCAAACTTTAGACGAGCGACCATCTATTATTTTACATCGAAAACTAATTAAGACCATTTAAATTGGGAGCCGCATGAATAATAGCAATAATACAACAATAAAAGATGTTGAACATGCTGAACGAGTTTTGCTAATCGAAGCTGCAGGCCTTACCAAGCTATCGCAATCTTTAAATAAAACCCTCACCAATGCTCTAAATATTCTTCAAGATATTAACGGTCGCGTTATTGTTACAGGCATGGGGAAAAGTGGCCATGTTGCAAAAAAAATTGCAGCTACATTGGCCTCAACTGGGAAGCCCGCTTTTTTTATTCATCCGGGCGAAGCTAGCCATGGTGATATTGGAATGATCAGCGAAGATGATGTGGTTCTAGCATTATCAAATTCAGGCGAGACCCCTGAGTTAAACGATATCATTTCGTATACACGACGCTTTAAGATCCCTTTAATCTGTATTACGAGCCAGATAAGCAGCTCAATAGCAATAGGATCTGATGTTAGCCTTATTTTACCTTCAGCGGAAGAAGCCTGCTTTATCGGTTTAGCGCCAACCACCTCAACAACCATGATGATGGCTTACGGCGACGTACTCGCTGTAGTTCTAATGGAACGTCAAGGATTTACCGCTGAAGACTTCAAATTAAGACACCCTGGTGGTCGTCTCGGTCAGAGCCTACTCAAAGTTTCGGATATAATGCATGTCGGGTCTGCCCTTCCAATCGCTAGAGAATCAGATCTAATGACTGAGGTTCTTGTTGAAATGACAGCAAAAAACTTTGGTTGTATCGGCGTAATCGATAAAATCGGTAGTTTAACTGGAATTGTGACAGATGGTGATTTAAGGCGCCATATGACAAATGGCATACTTGATTTAACAGCAGCAGAAGTTATGAACCCCAGCGTAAAAACAATAAGACCGACGGCTCTAGCGAGTGAAGCATTACAAATCATGAATGATGCGAAAATAACGGGTCTTTTTATTTCTGAAGAAAAAAAAATCGTGGGTTTATTGCACGTACATGACTGTCTTCGGGCAGGTATAGCCTAAGGTAGAACAATGGGTATAAAGTTATTACATCGTTCGCTTCCAAAGACCGATAAAAATCTTGATGTAACATTAAATCTAGAACCACCAAATGTTAACGGAATTACCAGAGTTACTAAAATTCCTAGCCTAGCTAGCTACAGTAAATATGTCTTTTTTATGAAGCTAATATTACCAGCAATAGCAATAGGACTGGTATGTTTGGTTCTTCTTTGGCCGCAAATGACGGTAAAGAATACACGGTTTACCATCAATTTTAAAAATATCGAAAATTCTAATTCAGATAATTTAAATATGGTCAATGCGCGTTTTGTTGGTACAGATGCAAAAAATCAACCATTCTCAATTACGGCCGATATAGCAAAAAATATGACTATCGACGGAACTTCAATTGAATTAGAAATGCCAAAAGCTGATATCGGGTTTGATAATGGTACTTGGTTAGCCGTAGTAGCAAATAGTGGAATTTATAACCAAAAAACCCAATTCCTAAATTTAGCAGGTTCGGTTAATTTGTTTCACGATTCTGGCTATGAATTCAACACGGAAAAAACAACAATCGATTTGATCAGAGGAATTGCATTTAGCAATGTAGTAATTAATGGCCAAGGGCCCTTTGGTAATTTGACTGCTGAGGGCTTTCAAATCGAAAAGAAAAATAATCAATTCTTTTTTACTGGAAAATCAAAATTAGTTGTTAAAACTGGTGTCAATAAAAATGTAAATCGACAATGAAGAGTAATTATCATGAGCGTATATTTTTTTAGTAGAATTGTTATTTTATTTTCCCTAATAACTCCTACATTAGTCTGGGCCCAATCGCTTAATCTAGCGACTGGAAAGAATGATCAGCCTATAGAAATTACTGCTGATAACGGCATAGAATGGCAACACGACAATCAATTAATGATTGCATCAGGTAAAGCTAAGGCCACTCGCGGTAAGGCTAGCATCGAAGCCGATACACTGCGGGCATTTTATAAAAAAGATAAAAATGGAGCCTCCAATTTATCCCGACTAGATGCAATAGGACGAGTGATAGTTACCTCCCCAACTCAGAAATTAACCGGTGAAATGGGTATTTATGATCTGACAAAAGGCGTTCTCGTCATGACAGGTAAGAAAGTCTCCCTAATTTCTGGTAAAAATACAATTACGGCAAACGAGCAATTGGAATATTACGAAAAGAAAGAAATGGCGGTGGCGCGCAAGGATGCAAGAGCCAATCATGATGGTAAACTGTTGCGCGCTAATACGCTCGTTGCGCTCTTTTTTAAAGATAAAAACGGGAAATCTCAATTAAGCCGAATTCAAGCATTTGAGAATGTCCGCATAGTAACTAATACCGAATCTATTTGGGCGGATAAAGGTATCTACGATGTTAATTCTGGCATAGCCACGCTGGATGGCAATATTCGTATCACTCGAGATGGCAATCAACTCAATGGAGATAGTGCTATTATAAATTTAACTACAGGGGTTAGTAAGCTGTTAACGGATCCTCGTGTACGATCACCAACCAACTCAAAAAATCGGAATCTACGCAAGAAGAAACGCGTCCGCGGCTACTTGCGGCCTAAAAGGAAATAGCAAAATTCTATTATATTTATCGCTTTAGAGTATCAATGTTTTAATTGAGTTCTTATTTCATAGGTGTAAACTTGTATTTGGATAGGAACAAAAAAATACAGATGTTTAATCGTGAGAATCAAGGAAAATAAATTAATATGGCTGATAATTCCAAAAACGTTGATCCTCCGAAAATAGTCGCAGATAATCTCCTTGGCCTAGCGGCAATAAATCTCGGCAAAGGATTTGATAAACGTCCCGTTGTTCGCGGAGTTTCTATAACAGTTCAGCGGGGTGAAGTAATCGGCCTATTAGGACCGAACGGTGCGGGAAAGACGACGTGTTTTTATATGATTACTGGCCTTATTATGCCAGATTATGGAACCATCACACTAGATGGACAAAACCTCACAGACTTACCGATGTATCGGCGTGCTCGTATAGGCATCGGTTATCTTCCCCAAGAAGCTTCAATTTTTCAAGGTTTAACAGTTGAAAATAATATTTTAGCAATTCTAGAAATGGTTGAGAAATCAAAAGATCGCCGAGAGGCTGTATTAGAAGCCTTACTCGCTGAATTCTCAATTAGTCACCTTAGGCGTACGCCCTCATTGGCATTATCAGGTGGCGAACGGCGTCGAGTTGAGATTGCTCGGGCATTAGCATCACGCCCTCACTTTATCTTGTTAGATGAGCCACTTGCCGGCATTGATCCTATTGCGGTTTCTGATATTAGAGATCTTATTTCACATCTCAAAGATCGGGGTATAGGTGTTTTAATTACCGATCACAATGTTCGTGATACTTTAAAAATCATTGACCGTGCCTACATCATTCACGATGGTATGGTACTTATGGAAGGATCCCCATCCGATATTGTCGGGAATGAAGACGTTCGCCGAGTCTATCTTGGGGATCGGTTCAACTTGTAAGCGTGCCACAAAATGACGTTAGCCCCTAGATTAGAACTCAAATACGGCCAGTCACTCCTTATGACGCCGCAATTACAGCAGGCAATAAAACTCCTACAAATGTCAAATATTGATTTAAACGAATTTGTCGAAGCGGAACTTGCTGAAAATCCAATGTTAGAACGCGATGATAGTAACACCCCAAAAGACCACGATGGGTCAGGCGAAACAATCAGCGAGCCTAATGAAAACGAAGATGAACCGGGGGGATTGGAAACCATAAACTTGGACAACCATGAACACATTACTGAAAGTCAAGTAAATGCCTTAGATATGGAAAATTACGATAATGTCTGGGATGCCGAACCGGCAGTAGAACCTGCAACTACCATTCACAATCTAGATAGCGGCTCGATCTCAGAATGGAGCAAACCTTTGGGTGGGAATGGCGGTACTCATTTTGATAATACTGACTATTCTTTGGAACAAACCATACGCCAAGAAACCTCGCTTAGAGATTATTTAACACAACAAATCCAAATCGATCTTCCCAATCCAACTGAACGCATTATTGCTATGCACTTGCTGGATTTACTCGATGAATCTGGTCGATTACCAGTTAAATTAGATAATAGTGCTGAAATTCTTGGGTGCGATCTCTGCCGTATTGAGGCTGTTTTAACAAAACTTCAAGCACTTGACCCTCCTGGTATATTTGCCCGAGATCTTACAGAATGTTGGTCTATACAATTACGCGAACTGAATAGGTATGACCCGGCAATCGAGGTCCTACTTCAAAATATAGAACTATTAAAACAACATGATTATGAAACCCTGTCAAAACTTTGTGGTGTAGACTTAGACGACATCAAAGACATGATTGATGAAATTTGGGCGCTTAATCACAAGCCCGCAGAGGCATTCGACCATATTATCACACAGCCAATAACACCTGACGTCATGATGCGTTCCGGCCCTTCTAATACCTGGATCATCGAGCTTAACAACGACACTCTACCAAAAGTTCTAATCAACAATCAGTATTATTCTATGATTAACAAATCCGTTCGGACAAAAGAAGAAAAAAAATACGTTACAGAAAAACTACAGATCGCTAATTGGCTAGTAAAATCTTTACACCAACGGGCAACAACAATTCTTAAAGTTGCGACGGAAATTGTTAAACAACAAGATACTTTTTTTGCTAAAGGCGTAGAATACCTTAAACCCTTGATACTCAGGGATATTGCCGAAGAAATTGAAATGCATGAAAGCACCGTAAGCAGGGTTACCTCCAACAAATATATCAACACACCGCGAGGTATTTTTGAACTTAAATACTTTTTCACAACCTCGATCGGTTCATCAACTGGAGGATCTGCCCACTCAGCAGAATCTGTTCGCTACAGAATAAAAGCCTTAATTAGTGCAGAATCTCCGAAAAAAATTTTATCTGATGATAAGTTGGTTGAACTGCTTAAAACTGGTGGAATTGAAATTGCTCGACGAACAGTCGCAAAGTATCGTGAAGCAATGAACATTCCATCTTCAGTTCAACGCAGACGGGAAAAACTATGAGTAATTTTTAATTATTTAATAAACAGAATTTGACGCTATTTTATTATTTTCTGCATGATATACTTGACAGAATTAGCAGACCACATTAGGTTCCGCCGGTCTTTATAATTAATTTTGTAATGTTGGTGCCAACGAAGTCCTAAATCGATTTATAGTGCCAGTACCTAATTTAATAATGCAAATTATAGTTGATATAAAAACGGTTTAACCAGTTAATCCTACTCTTAAAATAAGATTTTAATTCATCACAATCGACAATTTTGTGATTTTACAAAATATTTTCTCTGTCTCCGATTGGTTCTTTACAAAAATTACTACCTATTACCAATAGAATACAAAACTAATATCTATCTTTTAAGAAGTTAATAAAGGATCGTTATGGAACTCAACAATTTACTTACGCCAGAATGTATTGTGGCAAATTTAAAAGCAACGAGCAAAAAACAAGCATTACAGGAAATATCTAGGCGTATTGCGGAAGTAACTGGCGAGAATGAGCGAGATATATTTGATGTTATAATCGAACGCGAGAAACTCGGTACTACGGGTGTAGGGGACGGTATTGCAATCCCCCACGGCAAACTCGAAACTCTAAAAAAATTATATGGCTTTTTCGCACGACTAGAACGCCCTGTAAATTTTGACTCTGTCGATGAACGGCCAGTAGATTTAATTTTTTTATTATTAGCTCCAGAAGCGGCGGGTGCAGAACATTTAAAGGCCTTAGCCTGCGTCTCACGATTTTTAAGAGACAAAGCCAATTGCGATAAGCTGCGAGGATCAACAAACCCTGAAGCTTTATATGCTATTCTAATTGAAAATGAAAAACATCAAGCAGCCTAGAATACCTGAAGACCAGTAGTTTTAGTTTGGATGCTTAAGCCTGACAGGATCATATTGATTAACGCACAGCAAAGTCATTTCAATGGACATTGACTGGATAAAGATCGTTTTGTATTACCATAGCTCTGGCGAGGTCAAACTCGGGGGCCATACCAATTTGTTCGCCATCAGCTGCAAAAATTCCAAAAATATTTTCACCATCGTCAACAATTTGCTTAACATACGCTATTTCATCCAAACCGAGATAAATAAGATCACCACTACTAAACCCGCCATTTAATTCGATGGGGACATTATCTATTACTGGATCATCATACTGCGTCATTCTACACCCTTTTTAACCACTTGTTGTTTCTACTTTAAACTATTCTGCGGTATCTAACTCGATAGTTTCTATTTTTTGAATGCTTGTTTTAACAGTTGGTTGAACTTTCTCAATCTTAATCTTACGAACTTCTGGCTCAGGAATTGGTCGGGTCATATCAATATGCAACAAGCCGTCTTCAAGGCGCGCTGTTACCACTTCTATTCCTTCAGCTAGAACAAAACTCCGCTGAAATTGACGCGCTGCAATCCCTCGGTGAAGATAAACCCTTTCTTTATCCTCAACGGTATTCCTTCCGCGAATGACCAACTGATTATCCTCTGTTGTCACCTCTAAATCATTCATTGAAAACCCAGCAACCGCTATAGTTATGCGAAGTGCCTCCTCATTTATTTGTTCAATATTATACGGTGGATAACCCTCAGCTGAAGATTTTGCTACTCGATCTATAACACGTTCAAAATGATCAAATCCTAAAAGTAATGGGCTGTCAAAAACGGGGAGGCGAGACATCCAATTTTTCCTTTATGAAGCAAACTAAAACTATTTAAGGTGCCTTTGGATATTTAACAATTTATCTTAACTTGGCATATTAATGCTTAACGTCAAGGGGCGATACCAGAAACAAAATTATTTTCAAATATAATTCGATAGCGCTATTGAAAAATACTGATATTATAAGTACTAAACCCCATGACTATATGGAGTAAAACTAGTGGCTAACGAAAAATCTAATCTTGAAGGACTGAGAAAAGCCTGCGAAGCTTACGTTAAGAAAAAGGGTGCGCTAGCATTCGGATTGGCCAACATTGAAACCTTGGAACGGACCGCTCCCGAGGGTAGTCGTCCATCCGATATGTTACCGAAAGTAAAATCAGTTATATCAATTGGCGTAGGAGGGGGTACCCGCGGATCTTGGTCCGCAGATGCAAAAACGCTGGCCTATATTGGTGATACCGAGACAATGGCGTACCGAATTGCTTATGGTTTAGCATTTTATATTGAAGCCAAATTTGGCTACCGCGCGATTTTTGTACCACCTGATATGGATCCAGAAAAAGGAGCTCGTGTTCCGATGCAGAGCCTTAAACTCCATGCTGAAGTTGCTGGTATCGGCGCGCGCTCAATGGCAGGAGACATATTGCTTCATCCTGAATATGGGATGATGTATTACGCGTCAGTTTTCACAGAGATGAAAATGCCTCCGGATCAACCCATGGCTGATAATCCCTGTCCCCACCCCTCTTGTGTACAATTATATAGAAAAAGTGGGCAAACACCATGTATGCGGTTTTGCCCTGTCGAATGTTTAAGCGGATCAATTGGTGATGATGATCAAGTAGAAGAAATGCATTATGACGCACATGCCTGCGCCGAGATGTCTCAACAATATGAAGCAATTCCGAGTATACTTCTGGATACACTTGATGCGAAAGATCCAATTGAACGGGGCATGGCACTTCATGGCCCCGAGAATCAGGTAATTTGGTATAAACTATCAGTTGGCGCCGGTGAGTTGCTATCACTTTGTTATGAATGTATGCGAGTATGCCCCATCACCCAAACAGCACCAATGGCAAATCCAGTGGCTAGGGGTGCCGGTATGCGTCAAAAGATCGTTGAAGCTGAAGCCGCAGCAAGAACAGAACATGCTATAGAGCAAGATAGCCATAAGGAAAACTAAGAATGGCATATGGTGTCACCCAGCAGATGATTGATACCTTTGGTGAAATTGTCTTTAAGCTAAGTCTTAACAAACAAATCCGCCGTGGTGACCCAGTCAGAAAATTAGATTTCTCCGCAATTGAAGCGACGAGAGAAGAAAGCGGACTAACCGATAAAGAAATAGCAGAGCGGATTGGATTATTACCAGAACAAGTTAGTGTTGTTCGCGTCTTTACCGAACGTAAACATCATAAAATTGATCAGCATCGGAGACTATATCATTTAGGTGGTGGTAAACGATGGAAAAAAGAAGCCTATCGAAGTCCAGCAGAACGACTACAATTTAGAGAGGATGCCATGATGATTAGAAAGGCCATAAAATTTTTACCAGAATTAGCAGCCAGATATATTGAAAAAGGCTACTGGATTAATGAAACATTGAACGGACATCTGATCAATTACGCTCATATTACACCTGACGCACTAGCAATCATCCATCCAGAAGGAGAGCTAAGTTATAAACATCTGAAAGATAGCGTTGACGAATTAACCAATGGTTTAATGAAAATTGGTTTAACGAAGGGCGATGTTGTTGCGGTGCAACTCCCAAACACACTTGAGTTTATTATCAGTTATTTTGCCATTACTGCTTTTGGCGGCGTGATGCAAACTATCCACATGCCATACCGTGATGCCGATATTAAATTTCTTTTAACCCATTCAAAGGCACGTGCCGTAATTTGTCTCCCAGCTTTCAAAGACTTTAACACAGCAAAAGTTATGCTGAGTTTAAAAGAAAAATCTGATACTCTTGATCATATCATTACTATTGGCGAAGTATCACCCAAAGGAACTAAAGCATTTGAAAGTTTAAAAATCACGGGCACACCTAAAATAGATAATCCTCCCGTTGGTTCCGATCCGTTTTTATTGCTCTACACGTCCGGAACAACTTCAAATCCCAAGGGAGTGCCATTAACCTACCAAAACATGATAGGCAATGCCCGTTTAAGCGTGCCAGAATTTCATATGACTCCAGCTGACCGAAATATTTCTGCGGCTCCATTCAGCCACCTGTATGGTCTTTATAATTTTCACGTAGCTTTATGTGCTGGTGCAGCTAATATCTTACTACCTGTTTTTACACCCCCCGATCTTGCAAAAACAATAGAAAAAACCAAAGCTACGACTGTATTTCTAGGTCCGCCACATGCTGCTTCAATGATTAATGCAGGCTTACTCGATAATCATGATTTTTCTTCAGTTCGTTTTTCAATGTTTTCCGGCTCAACATGCCCCCCTTCTATTCTGAAAACTTATCGAGATAAAATCTCTAATCACAGCGATGGAACTCGTATTGGCCAATTATGGGGAATGACGGAAACCGCTGGAGCCACTTTTTGTCGCGACGATGGCCCCAAAGACCTTGCCCTGAAATCAGCAGGACCAGCAGCACCAGGTAATGAAATTCGGATTGTTTCAGCAGAGAATGACGAAGTTATATCGGCCAATACGGAAGGTGAGTTACAGGTCCGTGGTAGCTCTGTTTTTCCTGGTTACCTGAATAACTCGGAAGCTAATGCGGACGCATTTACCGTAGATGGTTGGTTCAAGACCGGTGATATTGCTATCATCGATGAATTCGGAAATTTAACTATTACCGGACGAACCAAAGACGTTATCAGTCGAGGCGGCGTTAAATTCAATCCTGCCGATATCGAAGATTTAATAGTAAGCCACCCAAATGTGGAACAGGCAGCTATCGTGCCAATGCCCGATCCTATATTAGGAGAGAAAGCATGCTGCTTTATCACATTGATCGATAATATGACTATGACGTTGGAAGATTTATGTAACCTACTTGATAGCAAAAAAATTGCAAAAAACAAGTGGCCTGAACGACTTGTTATTATTGACGAAATGCCTTTAACACCAACACGTAAAATCATAAAAAGCAAACTGATAGAAAAGCTTTAATTGGATATCCTTATGCTAAATGGGAATATAGCTAAAGAAATCAGAAAAAAAGAAAAATATCTTCGGCGTCAAATTGAGGTTCTTGATTCAGCTGCTGCCGTTTTTGCAGATAAAGGCTACCACGGAGCATCTACGGGCGAAATAGCTTCAAAACTCGGCATTGCTCAAAGTAGTCTTTATTATTATTTTAAATCTAAAGATGAAGCTTTAGAAATGGTCTGTTTGCACGGTACGAAAGGTCTTTTTAAACGACTAACAGTTATCGCTGAAGGTTCACAAACACCAACAAAGAAAATTCGTGAGGCAATCTATAACCATATTGAGCCCATCAACACTATTCCTAATTATTATAAAACTTTTATCCGAGAATTAAGATATCTTCCAAAGTCTCGAAGATATAAGCTGAACCAAATGATTTCAGATTATAATACAATATTCAAAAAAATATTAAGCGAAGGTGTTGCTAACGCAACTTTCAAAGAATTTCTAGATTGTCATTTAACAATGTTACAAATCATCTCCCAATGCAACAGTGCAGCCATATGGATTAATACCAAAGCAGGATATGATCTTGATATCGTTTCTAATTCGGTTGCAGATAATTTCTTATCAGGCGTCATAAACCGTCAAGATTAGCTAATAGCACAAAATGATAATATTAAAGTCTTTGCGGACCTTATCAATAAATCTATACTCACGTATATTTTATAGATTAGTAATTTTTAATTTACCTAAGGGAGAAATTATATGCGAACACTTATAACTCTTTTTTTCATAACATGTATTGTCTCAATACCAGTTTATAGTTTTGCCGCTAACCATGAAAAAGCCTCAGTGGTTGATAAAACAATGTCCACAGTCAAAGAAAATCCTGGAGCATCTCTAGGAGTTGCCGCGTGTGGCGTGGCTATAGCATTTTTTCCGCCAGCCGCACTCGTTTGCGGAGGCGCGCTTGCAGCCGGCATGGGTATTGATCAAGCTAATAAATAATATAATAACTATCGCATAAAGGCCGGTGAATTTATCACCGGCCTTTTTCGTCCAAATCAAAAAAACTCAAAATGTTGGCACAGAATACACCTGCAGGTCTTTAACTTTTTGGTATTGGTTGGGTATTCCCTCAATCAAATGCTTTGGCCCTACAGCCATTTGCAAACTCAGCCGGAACAGCATCTGCGTTGGTAGGCTTCGTTAATGGGGTTTTTACTCAGTTTAGCAACCCATAGCAGCGCCTTATATCTTGCAACTGCTATGCTCATAGGTGCTCTATTTTCTTCTTTAATCTATTTTTTATTTATTAAGTCCCATAGGCTTTGATAAATTAGCTGGGATAATAGATAAAATGAGTTTACTTGAGATAACCGTAAAATAACCTTATGATTCTAAAAGTTTCTTGAGAGCAGCCTAATTTATGTGTAAATTTAAATATCAGATAAATAAGCGTTAAATTTCCGGTCTTTGTACTCAATATTATAAAGAATTAGAGAAACAAACACTAAACTCAATCTAAACTGAAGAGGGTCGGTTAGAAAAAAGATTGCTCAGAAAATAAAGATTTCAAGTAAAAGAACCAATCCCTGCGAAAGCACTAGCGCAAATGGAAACAAAAAATAATATCAACGTAACAGGGAATGAGGGTTTAGCCAATCAAGATAGCATCGGCTCCCTGTTACAAAACGCACGAAACAATAAAAATGAAGAGCTGAGTGTTGTTTCCCGCAGCCTTCGTATCCGGCAGGTATACCTAGAAGCCATCGAAAACAACCAATTTAATATTCTCCCAGGAGATATCTATGTATCTGGATTTATCCGTTCTTATGCTACCTATCTTGGCTTAGACAGTGAAGACATTATTGAACGTTATAAATCTGATATGGATGGAAGTAAAACAAAACCCGAACTAATATTTCCTTCTTATGTGGCAAAAAATAGTATTCCAAGTGCCGCAATTTTACTCCTTGGATTGATGATAGCTATGGTCGGTTATGGCAGTTGGTATTTTTTCTCCAATAAAAATATATTTACTGCCAACCAAGTAGCAAAAATCCCAGATTCTTTAACGTCTTTAATTGACGATAAACCAGTGGTCCCCGCATCGCCTAAGAAAGAAAAAATAACACTACAAAGAAATAACAACGAAGAAGAGACCGCTACGAAAATCGGCATAAAAGCTCCAGAAGGTGACAAAAAATTAGATAAAACTGATAATGACAAAAACTTAAATGGGCAACTAGAAGAAGAAGCTACCACCTCAAATCAACAAAAATTTGACCAGGAAGAATTAGCACCTGAATCGAATATGCCTGAACCTAAAAGACCACAAAAACCTGTAGAAGAAAAATCAGAACCTGAATCAAATATACCACAGAAAGTTAAGCCTAAACTCACCCCAATTATATCTACAAAGCCTAGCGTAAAACTAAAGCCAGAAACTGCGTCTGGCAATGAAGTAAAAACAAAAATAACTGAAAATAACGAGACTGAAATAATACGAAACGTTATAAATTCATCAAAGAACAAGCGCGTGACAAAAGTCTCACCAAAGACTTTGACCCAAAACCAACCACCTCAACCCAGTCCCTCCCGAATTGTTTTAGAGGCCCGCACAGATAGCTATATTCAAGTGCGCGATAACGTTGCTAATCAATTACTCATAACGCGCCTACTAAAAAAGGGCCAACGTTACCAAGTACCAAACCGTTCTGGTCTGACGCTAATAACGGGCAATGCGGGCGCTTTGAAAATATTGGTTGACGGCATCGTAGTCCCAGAAATTGGCCCAATTGGGGCTGTTCGTCGCAATGTAATTTTAGATGCTACGAAACTAAAAAATGGATCAGCGGTTACAGAATGAACCGCCAAAATTTAAAGTACTTTTGTTTGTTAAACATAAAGTATTTGTATTAACCCCTCTTTCTAATTTACACCTAATGGCATAACTATCGCAGTTGGGTATTAACTGAATGGAAATGTAACTTATGCAGCGATCACAATAATGACGCCATTAAAACCAGTACGTGGCACTCAAGATATTTTACCAAATGAAAGCCGTCGTTATCGATTAGTTGAAGAAGCCGCCTTTTGCGTCGCCGACCGATATGGATTTGATGAAATTACTACACCAATTTTTGAATTTACAGAGGTTTTTAGTCGTACACTTGGGGATACCTCAGATATTGTAACCAAAGAAATGTATACTTTCCAAGATAAAGGTCTAGAATCTATCACGCTTAGGCCTGAAGGAACAGCAGGTATTGCGCGAGCTTTTATCTCTAATGGGCTCCAACAGGAACTGCCCATTAAGTTTTTTTATAAGGGACCAATGTTTCGTTATGAACGTCCACAAAAAGGTAGGCGTCGTCAATTTCATCAAGTTGGTATAGAGATTTTAGGTGTTGCTACACCTCAGGCCGACATTGAAGCCATCTCGCTAGCTAAAACTTTCCTGGAAGAAATAGGCCTTAAGGATAATGTGAGCCTTGAACTTAATAGCTTAGGTGATGTCGCAAGTCGCTCAGCTTACGATCAAAAATTGCGTAACTATCTTAATAACCATAAAAAAGGATTATCTGAACATAGCCTGAAACGTTTAAAAAATAACCCTTTGCGAATTCTGGACTCTAAAGATAATGGAGACAAAATTATTGTCGCCAATGCACCTAAGCTACAAGATAGTTTCAATAAGAATTCTAATAACTTCTTTGCTGAATTATGTGAAGGTCTATATAAGCTTGGAATTTCCTACGAGCATAATCATAATCTAGTGCGAGGTCTCGATTACTATTCACATACAGCTTTTGAATTTACTACTAAAGACCTCGGCGCCCAAGGTACAGTTCTGGCGGGTGGGCGTTATGATGGATTAATTAGTCAGATGGGTGGACCTGAAACACCCGGTGTTGGATGGGCGGCTGGTGTTGAGCGTCTGGCCCTACTTTTGAATACAGATATAGTTACCAAACGTCCAATTGTAGTTATTCCGATTGGAAGAGATGCAGAAAGTGAGGCTCTGATCCTTACAGAGCGATTAAGGAAAAATGGCTACCGCGTAGACCTTGGCTACTCGGGTAATTTAAAGAAAAGAATTAAACGCGCAAATGAACGAAATACAATTGCTGCAATATTCATGGGGGAGAGTGAGTCGGTACGGAACGTCGTTAAACTAAAAGATATGGACTCTGGCGACCAAAAAGAAATTTCATTGGATTCATTAGAACAACAATTACAGATTTATAAGTAATTCGCAAAAGAAGTAATAATAGAATATGACCGACCATAAAATTGAGCAATTTCACACAAACAACTCCCTTATGGTTATTGGTGCTAACCACCAATCTTCAACTATGTTACTACGAGATCAACTCTATATTTGTGAATCTGATTTGCCCCCCTTTTATAAACGCCTGCAAGTTATCGGTTTTGATCAAGTTATCATTTTTTCAACAACCGACCTAACGGAGTTTATTGTAACAGCACCAACAAAATCAATTAAAGAGCTATCAACGGAAGTAATAAAATTACTTTCCGCATACGTAAGTGAAAGCCGGAATAAAATTAAAAACCAGACTTATTGCTTAATAGATCATGAAGCCGTGAGGCATATCTTTGCTGTTGCCGCTGGCCTTGATAGTTTGGTTATTGGTGATACAAAGGTAAAAGAACAACTAAATTTAGCTCATCAGATAGCAAATAATAATAACTCAACAGGCGATTATCTCAATAACTTAATTGCTTCCGCTCAAAAAACAGCTAAACGAATTCTGCAGGAAACCGAAATTGGTCTACGTCCAATTTCCATTGCAGCAGCAGCTGTTCAAGTCGCACGTGATTTACATGGGGATCTGACGCGCTCATCCTGCTTACTGATTGGTGCAGGTGAAATGGGTGAAATGTTAGCCTCAAGTATGCGATCTGGTGGGGTCGATCAACTATTAGTTAGCCACCCATCTTTAGCTCGTTCTGAGATAGTTAGTCAAAATCTCAATTGTCATGTTGGAGAAATGGAAAATTTAGCTCAATTGTTAACCCAATCAGATATCGTAATTACATCAATAAATACAAGAAAGTTTACTTTAAATGATAGTGCTCTAAAAACAGCAATTAAAGCCCGACGGAGGAAACCCATATTTATCATTGATACAGGGGTCCCCGGCGATGTTGATCCAGCGGTCGAGGCACTCGAAGATGTCTTTCTTTATACATTAGATGACCTCGAACGGGTTATAAAAGAAGGCCGCACATCAAGAGCCGAAAAAGCCAAGTCGGCTTGGGCTATTATCGATGAAGAGGCCAATAAAAACGGTAATTTCAGTTTAAAAGAAAACATGGCACCGCCTAATGAAAAGAATAGCATCGAACAAATCCGTCAAACTGCGTTAATAGAAGCCGATGGTAATGCTGATAAAGCAACTCGGCTTCTGCTAGATCGACTTAAGGAGATACCTGATTTAAAAAAGAGCCTCAATCAATGAGTATGTCTGAAAAATTAAACCATGTCGTGGCCCGGCATGATGAATTACGCCAAATACTAGCCACTCAAAATAATATGAACAGCCAAGAACTCCAACGCATTTCAAAAGAATTTTCCGGACTTGTGGATATTGTGGGAATTGTTAGCGAGTTTAGAAAAATGGAAACTGAAGCACAGGATCTGGCAGAATTGATAGCTGACCCTGAAACTGACAATGAAATGAGAACGTTAGCTGAGGAAGAATTTTACGAACTAAAAAATAAACTTCCTCGAAAAGAGAACGAAATCCAACTCAAACTCCTACCTAAAGATGAAGCTGATGAAAAGAATGCGATTTTGGAGGTCCGAGCTGGCACAGGCGGGGATGAAGCTGCACTTTTTGCTGGAAATTTATTTCGCATGTATCAACGGTATGCTGAACAACAAAATTGGAAATTTATTCCAATTGACATGAATGAAACGGGGATTGGGGGTTATAAAGAAGCATCGGCTAATATTACAGGTAAAGGCGTTTTTGCCCGACTTAAATTTGAGTCGGGCGTCCATCGTGTTCAACGCGTGCCGGAAACAGAGTCACAAGGCCGTGTCCACACTTCAGCCGCAACAGTCGCAGTCCTACCCGAAGCCGAAGAAGTAGATATTCAGATTGATACAAAAGATCTGAGGATTGATACCTATAGAGCGCAGGGTGCTGGTGGTCAGCATGTTAATAAGACTTCATCTAAGGTGGAGGTTCGATTTAATATAATGACTTCGGAAGGCTTACAGGATTCGGAAAAAGAACGATTACTGTCCAAATTATCCTCGCGACTAACTTCCGAAGGGGTGTTAACGATGCAATGCGGAGAATCTCGCAGTCAACACAGGAACAAGGCCATAGTGATAGAGCGCTTGCTCGATCTGCTAAAGGAGCAACTTACCGTTAATAAGAAACGCAAAAAAACGAAACCATCGAAGCCAGACCGCCAACAAAATTCAAAAGGGTGTCAAGAACCCCAAGATGACCCCAACAAAGCTCCAAAATAGCTCCAAGAACGCCCAAAATCATTACAAACAAGCTCCCAAAGCAGTCCCAAGAATGATGAAATTGAGCTCAACAAGTTCCCAAAATAGCTCCAAAGACTGCCGCACAATAAGCAATGCAAGCCCTTTCAGTTCAGTT
>DUBF01000154.1 GCA_012960465.1 Rhodospirillales bacterium
AGAGCAGTTGCGTAATCACCCTTATTATATGCATCTAACCCCTTTTGGTAGTCTGCACTCCAACCAATATTAGAGGTGAGACAGAACAGGATAGTTAGGAATGTGAGTATCAGTTTTTTCATTCTGCAATACTAATAGAAATCATGTTAAATGGAAAAGAGGGTTGGAATTAAGGCTAACTTTTGTTGTTTGCCACATTATGCAATTATCAAAGTCGAAGGTAGACACATTCTCTCATGGGAGAAAACGACAGCAATATATAAAAGAGTAAAAGGCTGTAAAGAAATTATTCTGGATGTTAAAAGATTTCTACCTGAAGAACTAATTATAAACGGTCTTTTTATACCTAAATTTGTTAATTCTGTGGGCAAAACACCTATGGTATCAACGCCAAAAATAATTTTTTAGGCAGCTAATTTATATAAGAAGTTTTCATTTTTTTGTCACTAAAAAAATATTTATTAATTAACTTATTATACTAGAAAACTACGGAGAGAGCACAATTGAATTAGATGCACTAGG
Source organism: Rhodospirillales bacterium (assembly GCA_012960465.1). Taxonomy (GTDB): domain Bacteria; phylum Pseudomonadota; class Alphaproteobacteria; order Rhodospirillales; family UBA2165; genus TMED23. The sequence continues at coordinate 523 of DUBF01000154.1, forward strand.
CAGCGGCTACACAGTCAACTTCAATCAGATATTCCTCGAAGGCGAGTCCCGCTGGAATCACTAGGGTGTGAGCTGGTTTGTGATTCCCAAGAATCTCTTTTCTAATATCGCGCATTGTTTCTAGATTCTTCCGATCAGTAATATACGTCGTCAATTTTACTAAATTTGTTAGGCTCATGTTAGCGCCTTTTAAAACCTCTGCTATATTGGCATAAGTCTGACGAACCTGAGATTCAAAATCTGGTAATATATCTCCATCAACACCACGTCGGCCAACTTGTCCAGCTATATAAAGAAGCCTCGACCCAGCTTCTACTTCAGCGCCGTGACTATAAGGGTTAACGGGAGATGAGACGGTCTTCGGATTGTAAAAACGTGTTGGCATTTTTCCCTCCTTTAAGTTTTTATTGTACAAAAGTGGGGCCTGGGGAGCAACTCCGTACGAATCTAGATAAAAAATAGCATCATTTTCAACATTTCTTAAATCAATCTATCGAGATGGAAACGACGGCATGCAATTCGAACGTTTCTATAAATGGTTTCTGACGCATGATCCTGAATGGTTAACACAAGTAAACAAAATTTGGCTATGGGATGTTTGGCCCGGCCGTTGGGGGGGCTGACAAAGGCATAGACCTCGTCTTTGAGGATCACAATGGTGATCTAATTGGTATATCTAATTAATCAATTTTATTCATGATTATTATGAACTCCAATTAGTTGTATTGATTATTATAAGGTGCAAAATAGGTGTCGCAGGTTTGAATGTCACGAATTATAAATGAGTATGGGGAAAATTCTATGCGGCCATTACAGTTTGGTGTTACTTGCTACGAGCAGGGACTGGTTGACCCTGGATATATATTATTTGCACCTGGAGGTGGAAGCGAGTGTTATCTATTAGGTGAACGCGGCGATATCACACATCAATGGCGTCTACCAGGAAAACTTGGCAACTATGGTCAGCTTCTTGAAAATGGTAATCTACTTGTCTCAATAAAGCAGGGCGGCGGTCCAAAACTGGCGGCGGGCGGAGGCCGTTTGCTGGAGCTTGACCCACAAGGGGATATTGTCTGGGAACATACGGATCTCTCGCAGCACCATGATTTTGGTCTGACACCTGATAACAATGTGCTTTATTTAGCTTGGGAGTTTACACCATCTAAAGAGGCAGAGCGGGTAAAAGGTGGCATACCCAATAGTGAGCACGACGATGGCGGCGTTTATGAAGACATTCTCCGGGAAGTTAACCGTGATGGAAAAATTGTGTGGGAATGGAAACTCAAGGATCACTTCCCGTATGATAAATATCCACTCAAACCTTCGACCAACCGTCACGAATTTGCGCATGCAAACTCTTGTCATGTTCAGGCAGATGGAAATATTCTTATCAGCTTTCGGCAAGTCAATTTGATAATCTTGGTTAATCGACAGACAAACGAAATTGATTGGGAAATGGAAGATCAGAGTTGGGGTGGCCAGCACGATTGTCAGCGATTAGACAATGACAACATTATTTTGTTCGCAAACGGGTCAGAGCAACCCACCCCGGAGCATTCCCGCATATTAGAAATTGATCCAAACTCCAAAGAAATTGTATGGCAGTACAAAGGACAACCTGCAGTCACGTTTTTTTCACCTCGTGTCAGTGGCGTGCACCGCATGGCCAACGGCAATACATTTATTTGTGAGGGTATGCACGGTCGGTTGTTTGAAGTTACGCAAGCAGGTGAGATTGTTTGGGAGTATGTTTCCCCTTTCTACAATACTGTTCCACAAATTGGTACAACCAATCAAATATTCAGAGCCCGAAAATATTCAAAAAATGACCCGAGATTGAGTAATTTACTTCATAATTAACAGTGACCGTTTAGGGTCAGGAGCCGACTAGGGCTATCTGGTAACGCGGAAAGTAAAATCCGATCTTATATAATTGCGTTCGCACTTTTCAATTTAAACACGTTCTTTTTGGAGAAAAATTATGCCGATAAATACTTTACCTCCTTCGGTTCACCCTGATCTCGCACGTCATCAAGAAAGCATGAAACCTAAGGTTTTCAACTTGAACGACAACATTCACACGGCGTTTGGTTATACAATTGTGAACTGTACGCTGATCGAGGGTGATGACGCATGCATATTGGTTGACACCCTAACAAACATGGATGCCGCGGAAATAGTCGCTACTGAGTTTAAAAAGATCACCAACAAGCCCATAAAAATAGTCATCTATACACACTTTCATGCAGATCACGTGAGTGGCACAAAGGCTTTCCTCTCTGACGAAGAACTCGCTGATGGTGTTGAGGTTATTGGTCAGGAAGAGCTGGCTGATCACGTCATGCGTGATGTTGGTCTAATCGCCCCAATTCTCGGCCGCCGGGCCATGTATCAGTTCGGTATGCGTCTGCCGGTTGGTCAAAACGGTACAGTGGGCGCAGGACTAGGACCACCGCAAAGACCCGGCAAACGCTCTTTTGTACCGCCGAATAAGACCTTCAAACAAACCTACAAAGGCAAAACTGGGGGCATTAATTTTGAGATCCACCTTATTCCGTCGGAAACTGAAGATCAGTGTGCGGTCTGGTTGCCTGATAAAAAAGTACTGCTATCGGCAGATGCCGTGTATGAGTCCTTCCCCAATGTTTACGCTCTCCGAGGTACTCGTTTCCGCAATCCTATGGTCTGGGCAAAAGGCATAGACAGACTTTGGAAATTTGAGGCTGAAACACTAATTCCCCATCACGGTCGTCCAGTCGAAGGAGTAAAAAAAATTGACGCTTTGCTCACTGATTATCGAGATGCAATTCAGTATGTGCACGATCAAACCTTGCGCTATATGAATAAGGGTTTCACGCCCGATGAGATCAAAGAGGTCGTTACTATGCCAGGCCGTCTCCGCGATCATCCTTGGTTGGGAGAATATTACGGATCTTACAAGCATGCCATACCTGCTATTTTTGCCGGTTATCTCGGCTGGTACCAAGGAGACCCCGTGGCGCTCAATCCCACCCCATGGATTGAGAAAGCCAATCGCTACGTTGATCTTATGGGCGGACGCGACAAGGTATTATCCATAGCCAACGAAGCGCTAAATGACGATGATGCCCAATGGGCGGCTGAACTTTTAACATGGTTGGTACGGGCGGACCGGAGTGATCAGGAGGCTCGTACTATGAAGGCTGAAGCGCTTCGTCGTTGGTCTTACCACCAGAAAAACGCTACCTGGCGAAATTGGGGTTTGACGTCGGCTATGGAGCTTGACGGTGAATTGGACTCTGCAGGCGGTGGTATGGTGCTAGGTTCTCCGGATCAAGTACAAGGTTTTCCTCTAGTCAATATAATGCAGGTAATGACCGTACGGTTGAAATCTGAGGATACGTGGAATTATCATATTCGGGTCGCCTTTGAGACCTCTGACACCAAAGAACAATGCGCTTTAGAAATTCGGCGAGGAGTCTGCCAGTTTTTTGAAACTCCCCCCGATGACTGCGATGCTCGTGTGATTTTTGACAGAGGATTTTTGCTTAATTGGATATTCGGCCAATCTACCTTCGATGAGGCTGTTCAAGCAGGTGATATCAGTGTCGACGGTGAGGTCGCCACAGTTGCGGAATTTTTGGGCAAGTTCGAGCCCTTCAATCAATCTGACGAGATTTCGATAGCCGCAAGATAGATTAACTCAGAACAAGAGTTAGAGAGGCACTAGTCTGAAAATCCTGATTGGGTATATGGTTTTGATGCTTAGATCCAAGAGCTTTGTTAATATAGAGGCCCCCCCCCTTAACCATTTAATTTTTTACTGGCTATGTACGACCCTTAAAATGACCCACAGAGGGCTTCTAAGGGAGGGTTTGAGAAGTGCCGATGCGGACCTGAGAAAGGGTAGTTCAAACGGTAGTACATTTATACCTCTTTCCAATAGACACGAGAATTCCTATGTTATTGATTCAATTGGATACCCGTGTGTCATTGGGGTTCTTGAGAGGAACATAACTCTCTCAAGGGTCACCATACTCACGTTCTACATGCCGCCAAGCGGGAAAACAGTACATCACGGCCTTAAAATTGGCGCTTGGTGGATGTCCATCTTGCCCGGCCAAGTCAAGTATGGGAGAAAACCGGGCCGATTTTATAGTAGGATCAAGCCTAACTCTTCGAAGAACACGAGAAGAACAGTGACCGCGACCATAATTAAAATGTTATGTGTTTAATTGGTTTAACTGATACGGGTTAAAACTCTTACGATAAAAATCAAGTTGATCGTTTAGTGGGTTTTTGTATTACTTCAATATATTTATTCCAATGTATTTCTGCTCGATCATTTTTAGAGAATTTTGGCCAGTATGCAATATCGTCATGATTTGGATCCCCATACCTGGCAAATGTACCCCATGTTTTTTGAAGGATTTTTGATAAATTTAATCCTTCATTTAGATCTAGGCCAGCGATCATAGGGGGAAGCCATTTTTCAAAAGTATTGAATAGAAAAGGTAATTCAATGCAATGACAGGCACCCAAGGGGCTCGTTGGACGTTTCCAGTCAAATCGGTAGAGCCATGCATTAATTCCTTTTTCTGATAAGTCAGCGGCGAGTGCTGCTGTTTGACCTTCAAAATTAGCTATATTTAAGCCCAAGCTAAGTATCTCCATTGACGTGGCGCCTGGGGCCCTGTTCTTACAATCTTTAAGTATAACTTCCCAATCATCCATGAATTCTCTTTTGAAGACGTCTTCTACTTGTTTATGAGAGGCTTCTTCGATTTCTGGATTTCCAGAAATGAATGCGTGCATTTCATCGTGAGTTGAGCCGAGCATCACGTTCTTATTCATAGCTCCTTCTATGGCAGCCGCATGGGTATTATTTGGAATTATTTCACCATCAATGACCGGTAAAAAGGGTATGTTTGTTGATGCGAAGATTGCTTCTTCTTGAGCTAAAGCGGATTGTGTGTTCAATATGTCCTCAAGTGGCATTTCTCCCAACTGTTTCACCTTCAGTCCGGCTAATCTCGCAAATTTCTCAGTCTTCTCTGATGCTACATCCGGTGTCTCAAAGCTATCGTATCGCCCGCTCTGAAAAATTACGTTATTAATAAAATGACGTGCCTTGTTGTTTGCTAAGAGCGCAAATGTGGATATGGCCCCAGCCGATTGGCCCATTACTGTTATGTTGGCTGGATCACCGCCAAAAGATTCGATGTTTTGGTTAACCCACTCTAATGCGAGTATTTGGTCTTGAATACCTAGGTTGCCTCTGGAGATATCCGGATGGGACAAAAAGCCAAGAGCGCCCAAGCGATAGTTTATGCCTACTAGAATAATTTTTTGGTCACTGGCAAAGCGCTCTCCATTGTACCAATCAAGGGACCCTGCCCCAGAGACAAAGGCTCCACCATGTATCCAAAATATGACTGGTAGTTTTTCTTTTTTGTTGGTTGGGCCCCAAATATTGAGCGTGAGGCAATCTTCATTAAAAGGGAAAGTGAAATCGCCCATCGCTCTGGCGAGACGAGATGGTCGTTGGGGGGGGATGGGCCCATTTTTTGTTGCGTCTAGTAAATTATCCCACGGTTCAATTGGTTCCGGCGGGCAAAAACGTTTTTCAACGCTTAAACCGTTAGAGTATGGTATTCCGAGGAAAGAATTTACGCCATCTTTTGTAAACCCACGTATATCACCTAGGTTAGTTTTAATAATACAATCTTTAATTAAATTAGAAATTCTCTCCTCCTGGGTTTTGAATGGTAATTTCTTTAAATGGCTTATTTTGGCTTTGCTAGTTTTGCGAGGGGATTTATTATGAGTTTTTCCCCCAACATGAATATAATGACTATTGCAAAACAGGAAGCAAAAACCATTGAGGCATTAGCTGTCGTTTGAGCCCGTAGCATTATTACACCAATACCATCTTCAGCACCAAATAGCTCTGATACGAGAGCAATCTTCCAACAAACTCCGTAAGCAATTCGAATTGCCGCAATAATGTATGGCAATAATAGCGGCAAAGTAATCTTAAAAAAGATTTTATATTTATTCCGGGAAAAACTTTTACCCATTTCGATGATTTCTTGGTCTAGGTCTTTTAGTCCTTCTGTCAAATTAACCAGACAAAATGGTGTCAATACGGCGACCTGAACAAACATCACAGAGAAGTTTGAAGAACCAAACCATATGATGGCTAAAATTGCCCATCCAACCGATGGAAATGAATTTAGGAAGGGCTTAATTCGCTCTTGGATAATGATTTTGGTAATTGGGTAGTTCTTGGGCAAAAGAGCTAATATCATTCCTAGGAATACGCTTATTACTACTGATCCTATTACCCGAATAGTGCTAACTAAATTCTGGACCAGTTATAAGGGGGCAGGACAAATTTAATACTGCGCGCATAGGCTAAGTATAGGTTGAACGGAAATGTGTGATATGGTTTAGAAATACTTGGTATGTAGCCGGTTGGGATAGTGAAGTTAAAAATGCCAGACGTTCCCCCCTGCATCAATTTTCAAAGGTATTGCGCCTTTTTTTTCAGCTGATGTTTTACGTCTTGCTTTAGTCGTGTTTTTTCCTGCGATTGCGCTGTGGCTACCTAGTTCACTCTCTTAGTCTAGACGAGTTATCAGGATGATCGTGTGTTTTGTTTACTTGAGCCTTGCTTAATTTGGTTTCATAATGCGTCATGTTCGATAACACATTTGAAAAACCACAAAGACCACAAAAACAACTAAACGTATTAGGGACCGATCTGGAAATTTGTGGAACTGATCCGATTACGGGTTTCTATCGCGATGGATGTTGTAATACGGGCAACGATGATTATGGCACGCATACAGTGTGTGTGGTTGTCACTGATGAATTTCTGAATTTTTCGAAGAGTAAGGGAAATGATCTAAGCACACCCGTTCCTCAATATGGATTTGAAGGACTGAAGGCTGGAGATTCTTGGTGTCTTTGTGCACTTCGTTGGGAAGAGGCTAAGTTAGCCGGTTCCGCTCCACGCGTGAAACTTACCGCAACAAATAAAAAGACGTTGGCATACGTTGCCCTAGAAGATCTTAAAGAACATCAAATCGATTTAAATTAAATTAAGTATGAATTTAATATTCTGAATATTCATTTTTATATTTGGGTTAAATTTCATTTTGTTTTGCAACTATGATTGGGGGATCAAATGCAAGTTTTGAAATTTCTTGCAGTCGGACTAAATCTTTTGTTGATTTTAATGTTTGCTACCTACTTCATAGGCCACGGCGTACCAACTAACCCAATATTAATTAGCTCAGCAACTCTGTGGTTAGTTACTCCTGTTGTAAACCTCTTCTTTATAAGAAAAGTCTCCTAGGCTAAAAGTCCAGATAAAAAAACAGAAATACTAAAAGATGATTTTGTTAGTAAAGAATAATATTAATTTTTATTTAAAATCCTAAATCACAGAGAAAAACTAGAAAGACTATTCAAGTATGCCTGCGATAGAAATGGGTGTTGAAGAATACGAGGCGCAGATAAAGCTTCTTCACGCTGAAAATAAAAGATTGAAAAACTGGATTTGCAAACTTGGGGTGGCTATTACACAATATGGAGAATCAACAGGGGAAGATATTCAGTTTAAAAGTACGATTAAAAATAGACCAGATCACTAGATTAAATTTATCCTAAATTTTATTTAATTTAGTCACCAAGAACTATTTGCCCGCTGAATAATCAAGCTATTTCTCCTATGATTAGATATTTCATACTAGGTCCTGAAATAATGTGCGTTAATAATTAATGTCAATCAAAAGCAAAATTTTAACCAAGAGAAGCTATCTCTTTATGTAAATTTATCAGAGGAAGAACCGTGTCAGAAGGACGCCGCCCGAAACCACACTCCGTGGCTATTCCAAAGTTTTCTATAAATTTTTCAGCGGTAGCAATGCGATTGGCAGCGCCTTTTACTCCGTCGCTATCGTGGATAAGTCCCAAGTAAAGTGTTGTCTCAGGTTTTAGATTGAGTGTTTCTAAAGCTCGAAAATAATCATCGTCATTTCTTTCTATTGGAACGGGCATATGGATCCAACTTGGGACATGTTTCAATTCGGAAGAAATACGGTTAGCTAAATCGACCATTGGCCCCATTGTCTTTGGTTCAACAAAATGTTTACCACCCAGTGATCCATAACAAAAATGGTAGCCTAATTCGACATTCATTGGCACCCACTCGCCAATTCTAATAAGCCTGTCAGCTATACCTTGATAGCGATCGTCAAAGTATACGGGTCTAGCATTATCAAAAGCCTGCATATCGTGTGCGCAATCCCATTGTATGGAAAGGTCTTCGGGTGGGATTTCTTTAACAATTTGGCCGATCTCAAGTTTTAGCCGAGCTTCGTATTGTGGTTCGACTAAAATTCGATGTTCGGGTTTAATTGCAGAGTTCATTAAGTTAAATGGAGAGGGGATTGATACCTGAAATTTAGTCTTTTCGGCTATGCGGCCTTCTGTCCGATTTTTTAAAAAAATTTGGTACGATGCAATTGCATTTTCTGAATATTTGAGTGGCGCTATCTCAATGTCAGTCGCGTCAACACCATCTTTTATTTTGAACCATTTTTTCAGTTTCATCCAATCCGGCGTTGTTTCGTCGCGATGATCACCTTCATGTTCCTCGGTGACAAAATCTGCGTGATTTTCAAATACGTGGTTTAGCCAACCTAGCCAAGATAGTCGCTCGCCTGTTTCTCCATCTGGAATACGGCTGACAAAACCCTCTAGGGTTTCCCCAACAGCACTGAAAACCTGAGACGTGTTTTCGAGAGGGATGCTTCCAACCAAAAGTATGTTATCATGTTTCATTTAGTTATCCTTGGCTAATATCTGTTTTATGGGTAGGAGTTTGGCTCTTGCTGGGTCAAGACTAGAAGATACAGATGTGGCCATGAACTAATTAAACAATACTGTTGTTCTCGTTAAACTCAATTACTAATTTTCCTGATTAATCGGTTTGTGGTACTTCACGTGGATGAATTGGTGTAAGGTTCTTGCCGATTTGGTCTTCTAGTATCTGTGCCGCTGATAGTAAGTCGGCTTCCCCTTGATGGGGACCTATTATTTGAAGGCCTACAGGCAAACCGAGAGTGGTAAAACCTGCTGGCAATGACAGAGCAGGACAGGAGGCAAGAGTTGCTGGGAAAGCTATACCTAGCCAATCGACATAATTATTAAAGTTTTGTCCAGCGCAACTTTCTACATATCTTTGTTCGATTGGGAAAGGAGGAACAATGGTGGCCGGGGCTAGAAGCAGATCATATTCCTCGAAAAACTTGACCATCGACTTATATATTTGGCCACGAGAAACTTCGGCATCCATTAACTCCTGGGCAGAAATGTTAAAGCCGGCCTCAATATTATCGAGTAATTCAGGTTTTAATTTATCGGGATTTTGGTGTGCCATGGCCCCCATCGTGGTTGCAAATAAATTAGAACGTAACGTCCAAAAAGTTTTGATAACATTTTCTAGATTAGGGTGTGCTTCTTCAACAATAATCCCCTGCTTTTCAAAATTAAGAGCGGCTTTGGAGCAAATATCCCTAACTTCTTTGTCAACGGGCATAAATCCAAGGCTTGAGCTAAATGCAACTTTACTTGGTTTTTTTCGAGTTTGGCTAGCAGTTAAAAAAGAGCATTCTGGAGAAGTTAAGGAAAGGGGTTCTGCTGGAGTTGATCCTGTCATGGCATCAAAAAATAATGCGGTATCAGCAACATTGCGCGCCATTGGTCCTTGCACACCAAGGTTTTGGAACGGCAAGACTTTAGGGCCAGTAGAAACCCGCCCGGGGGTCGGCCGGAGGCCAACAACACCACAAAAACTTGCTGGATTACGCAGTGAACCGCCTAAATCTGATCCATGAGCCAGCCAAGCTGTTCCGGATGCCAGTGCTGCTGCGGATCCTCCCGAAGAGCCAGCAACAGATTTCGTTAAATTCCATGGATTAAGTGTGGCTCCAAAAATATCATTAAAGGTATTACCGCCAGCGCCGAATTCTGGTGTATTAGATTTGGCATAAACAATACCCCCACGTGCTTCTATTCGCTCAACTAGAATATCAGATTCTTGTGCTATATTATTTTCGAATAAAATTGAGCCCGATGTAAAAAGCACACCAGAAACTGGCGTTAAATCTTTAATAACTATGGGTAGACCAGCTAACAGCCCGCGTTCTTCAATAGGTAGTTCCATCAGTCGGTCAGCATGGAGACGTGCTCGATCAAAACATTTAGTCGGCAAGGCATTAACCTGACCGTCAACATCGTTAATTCTATATTCAAGGATTTCTAGTAATTCAATTGGCGTTACTTGTTGGGTTCGCAATAAATCTACTATTTCAATAGCCGTTTTTTGAATCAAACTTTTTTCTACGGTCATGATTTGTACTTACTTGTTTTAAAGTCGAATTTATATAATAAAACTTAAATTATAGGGTTTCGTCTAAAGTTTTTCCCAGAATATCAATTGCTCCTTCAACAAAAGGTGTCAATTTTTTTTCGGTGTTTTGATCTACCTCTACTTGTACTTCCTGATCCGGGAAGAAATGACGTGAAAGGTAAAGGTATGTGTAAACGAAGGTATCATACTGAATTTTTGCAATCGTTTTATCATTTTGCCAATTACGGCCAAAGTTTCGGAATAGTTTGGTGACCGCTTGACCTGCACCATGACAATCAAACTTTACACAAAATCCATATCCAAGCGCTTCGCGTGTATCGTAAGTTTGGCATTTAAGTGTTTGGCTATCAAGGTTTTTGCATTGTACTCCTGCCGCTTTTTTGTATGTAGGTGTCTCGAATCTGGTTGCATTGCAACATAAGGCGTCACACTGACTGCAATCCGCTATTAGTTTGCTCTTAATACGCTTTAGAGACTTGTTTAAAAAGAGCCCGAGGTTTTCGTTTAGTTCGTTCCCCAGAGTATTAATGGCTTTGTCCACAAAAGGTGTCAATTTTTCTTCGGTGTTTTGATCTAGCTCGAATTCAATTTTACGATCCGGAAAGAAATGACGTGAAAGGTAGAGGTATGTAGCAATGAAGACATCATACTGGATTTTTGCAATTGTTTTATCATTTTGCCAATTACGGCCAAAGTTTCGGAATAGCTTGGTGACTGCTTGACCTGCACCATGACAATCAAACTTTACACAAAATCCATATCCAAGCGCTTCGCGTGTATCGTAAGTTTGGCAGGTTTTTGCATTGTACTCCTGCCGCTTTTTTGTATGTAGGTGTCTCGAATGATGGTGCGTTACAACACAAAGCGTCACATTGACTGCAATCCGCTATTAGTTTGTCCTTAATATGATTTTTGGTAATTGTCTCTATCCAGGCACGAGCTTTATTTAGCATAAGTACTTTCTCCTAGTGGTTTTAATTAGAGACATGTTTACCTATGGCTTACGCGGTCATGGAAAAATATAATCTTGTAGTTCAATTTTTAGGGTTTGTTTTTAGGTTTATTCTGTTGCCAGGGAAAAAATACCCAAGTACGTTTAATCAACCAGTAGGTTAAAGTAAATAGCGGTAGCATTAGAAAATAAAGGATTATTTGCAGGGCAGCTTCGTCGATCATCTGTGGCGAAACCATATTGAGGTTTGGCTCCAAAAATGTACTTGTAATTATTTGAGCTATTGTGACCAAGATTAGGATTATTACAAATATGAAGCAGATCCAATGAATTACGAACAACCGTCTTTCTAACATATTCACACCTTTTTTGTATTATTTTTGAATATCTTATTAAAATTAAATCTTCTCTGTTAATTTGGTAAATTGTCAACCTTGATAGAACTAATAAAAGTAATTTTGCTAGTTTTAAGCATCTTTGCGAAAACTATTTCTCCTTGTGATGGATAATATCCGGTTAGTGCCGTTATGCTTACTTGTTGTGTAATTAAAAGGGTCAGCGTTTCTATGGATAATTTGTTTATCCAATTTTTAAGATCGAGAGCTTGCTGAATTCCAATTTTATAATTGGAAAAAAACTGAGTAGGCTCAAGGTTTTATAGCTACTTAGAGCAATCTCTTTTGCTGTTCCTTGCATTGACACTTCTCTCTTGCCGACGCTACGACTAATCGCAACTCAATAGCACGCCTGCTGAGTTTGGATGATACGTTAGCTACATAATATAATCATCAGATTTTAATGTTCAAAATAAGGTGTTGTAATTTGCGGTGCTACATGACGGGTTCAGAAGAAATAACAATAATACAATTATATAAAAAGATAGGAATAGCGTTGTTTCATATTCTAGTCCTAAATGATCAGTTAAATAAATTGACGGATCCTCTATTACGTTGAAATTATGTGATATGCAGACAATCTAACATATGTGAGTAACGAGAATTGAGTTTAAAACCAAAGAAATTATTGGATAGATTAACCATTTCTGTTCTGATTTTTTGCCGCTTTAAGGTCTTGTTGTTGGGAAAGTTGGGTGATTATTTGCTTTTTATCAATAATAAACGTTATTGAGAAAATAGAAAAGCCAAATAAAATAACGCTAGGATTAGTATATAAAACAGGATTTTTACGAGATTTTTCATTTATATTATACTAATTTCCACATAATTACGGGGTAGTTTATTTTAGATGATTACCATGTACGAACTAATGATTTGAACATACTTGAGCTAGTTGATCTCTGCAATAGCTTGGGTATTTTTTAAGTTTTCTTTGCCAATCACAAGTGACATCATACAACTCAAAGGGTAAAACAGACGACATTACTTCATTTTGGATTGTCTCGAAAAATTAACGACCTATTTCCCGTATTTTTTAGTCTTTGGGGTATTTAGTTGTCAACTGAAATATATAAAAATTGATACTTTCGGTGCCGGGCAAATCATTGGCGTTGATAAATTTGGATCACTCATCTAAAGAAATTAATAAATGAGGGCTTGACGTTATTTATTGGTCCACCGTATCTTTTTTTTAATAATAAAGTCACACGGCTAGTTACGATTTAGTAATACGATCAATAAATAATAATAGTATAAAGGTACGTCGAATATGACTACAGGTCTAATGTGGGATGAACGGTGCATGTGGCATAATACCGGGCTACACTTTGGGCCTTCAAGTCCATGGGTTGAGCCTATTCTGCATCCGGAGAACGTTGATGGAAAGCGTCGTATAAAGAATTTGCTCGATGTTTCAGGTCTAACCGATCAGCTTTCGTGCCCAAAATTTAATAAAGCTACGGAAGAAGATATTCTACGAGTCCATAGTTCTAAATACCTTTCTGAAGTATTAAAATTAAGTGAAACCGGTGGGGGGAATTTAGCCAAACGTCTCGCTACCACTCATATTGGTGAGTATGGCTTGGATATAGCTCTTCTTGCTGCGGGTGGCGCAATTGCTGCAGTGAAAGCTGTACTAGATGGCAAATTAGATAATGCATACGCTTTAATACGCCCTCCGGGTCATCATGCGGAAGCAGATGAAGCATTAGGATTTTGTATTTTTGCAAATGCTGCTTTGGCTGGTATGTATGCCCTGGAGGTTTATGGTTTAAACCGTATAGCTTTTGTAGATTGGGATGTTCATCACGGTAATGGCACTGAAGCCATTTTTTGGGATGACCCTCGTGCCTATACTATTTCTATTCATCAGGACAAATGTTTTCCCCCAAACAGTGGGAGTGTTGATCAGATTGGTATTGGAGATGGGGTAGGGACTAACTTAAATATTCCTCTGCCACCTGGATCTGGAGAGCCAGTCTATTTGGCTGCATTTGATCGTATTATTAGACCCACCTTAGAGCAGTTTAAACCGCAACTCATCATAGTTCCCTGTGGTTTTGATGCGGGTTTTCATGATCCTCTTGGTAGAATGATGCTTACCAGCCATAGTTTTCGACGTTTAACAGCTCGTATTATGGAAGTTGCAGATAAGTTTTGTGACGGCAAATTGGTTTTAACTCATGAAGGAGGTTATTCTCCACATACGGTTCCGTTTCATTGTTTGGCCGTAATTGAACAACTATCGGGCATCACTTCTGAAGTAGTAGATCCTTATTCACCACCAGTGACACCAGAATTGAATGAACCACTACAAGATCATCAAGAAGCTGCCATAACGATGGCAGAAAATGTTATAAAATAGCCTGTATTCTAAAAGTACCTTAAAAAGATTTTGGTCTGAAAATCTTATTCTTCACCTTTATTAAAATGCCCAGTTAATTCTGCATTAAGAGCATTATTTTGCCCCGAATAGCGTTTTCTTGAAGCCAAATAATTACTTATTCTCATTGTTATTCTAACTCCATATCTCAGTTTTAACACAACATTTAGAGGTTTTTTAAATATATTTTTCTTGAGGATTTTAAATTGTTTCATTTGAATTTTGATTAGTGATGAAAAAAACAGGGCTGAATTATTTTTAAGTAATTGTTTTATAATAATAAAATATATTTTTGCGCAAAATAAAAGGCCTTGGGGAACCATAACCAAGTCATTAATATTCTTTTAACACCTCATTGCGATTCGCTTTATCGAGAGAACTGATCATCGTGAAAAGTGTATTCATGTTATTAAATTGATTATCTGTATTTGAATGTCAGTATTTGTTGTTGTGCTAGTTTTTTTTGCCTTTAAATTTTTAAACCATTGTAAATATTAGAGGTTTTCCGCGTTCGATAATACTTGAAACGGATTGCAGGGTATTAATTTATGTTGTGATCACGAAAAC
>DUBF01000155.1:0-6475 GCA_012960465.1 Rhodospirillales bacterium
AAAATGAACGCAATTGTCATTCTCCACCGCTAGCAATTTTTCATGGTTCCAGGCGTTGATTTTTTCCATACGCTCAATCTTGGTATTTTTGAAAGTTGCTTTACCGGTCCAACTGGTATTTCGACCGCGACCCCGATATTCAGCACCACTCCAAATTATCCTATAACGATTGCCTAAATCTCCTTCGATATAGCCGCGAACAGTTTGAATAACGTCCATACCATTGCGAACCTCAATACGCTCAATCGGTGTCGGTGACTTTGCAACCACCTGCAGTTGTACGCTTTCATCGTTGGTCTTAACGATATCGCCCATCATAGCTAGCTTAACTTTCGTCGATTGAGCATGGTCATAGACATTGGGATCAAGATCAAAGAGCTTCCCACCACCTGCAAATCGAGCATCCACAGTTAGGTGTAGACGATTTCCAGTTGTGCCAAAATGATGACGCTTCTTCAAACACTCAAACAATCCATCTCGCGATAACTCTTCAGCATAAAAACAGGTAAGCCCACCATAGGCACCAAACATCGAGGCGCCGGGATAGCTGGCACCCGGCCGGCCTTTGTGGCCGTCACTATTGCAAACAACGCCGGAGCGATGACCGAGCGGAAAACCATCGGTCAGCAACCATTCGAACGTTCCCCAAGCTGAATGGATTTCCATTGCCGTTTCAATTTTAGGATCGTGGGCAAATTTGATGTCGGCGTAGCGGCCACCGACATGGGCATAAGCGAAGCAGTCCTCGTCTTTCAAAGCCTCAAACAATTCACGCGCATCATTGGCGTCGGTATGAATGTCCGATTGATCGGGCAGAAGCGCGTGAGAAGATCGCCTGATCTGGCGTCCTTCCTCTCGGAAATAAATATTGCGATCACCACCGACAGACGTGTTGCCGGACCATTCATAGCCCGGGAAAGTGACAAAGCGGCCTTCGTTATTGTAAGATGCCGTCAATTCATTGAGATATTTCCAAAAGGCATTATTAACTTGAAAGTCATTGGCTTGGTGACTGATGGCGTCCAAAAACGCCAGATCTCGAGCAAAATCAAAATACTCTCTAGAGTTTGTAATGCCGATAGATTCACCACTTTGGCCGTGCAGATCAGCCCAATATCCGCCATATGGTCCGTCTGCGATGATCAATGGACCTGCTTCACACAAAAGATCATCTTTGTCAGCGTCGTAAATTTTAACACGCAGTTCACCTTCGTCAAAAATAGATAAATTTTCAAACACGAGGGACTTCTGACCTTTTAAGAAAGTTGCTGTGTTTGGCAAGTTTTGAACAGGGATACTCGTCTCTAGACGAAGACTGGCATCTACCAAATCAGATGGGTTTCCCCAATCGTCTTCTGCTTTGATACCAAGCTGGAATGTCTCGCCCGGACGGCGCAAAGTTGATATTACGGCCCTCCATGCTACAGGCTCCCCCGGCACAATAGAAATTGCTGGTTGATCAACAATCGGTACCCAGTGCAACACGGCACAGGCATCAACCAGCACTTTGAACTCAAATCCGCTTTCAACAAATGTTTGCATTTTAAAGCCAAGTGAGCCGCCAGAGGTATCACCGAAAGTGATTGTGATTGTGTCGCCCTCGGATAGATAACCACCAGAAATCCCTACCGTCAGCGCCTTCATCCACGGGCGAGACCCACCTATCCTTTCAAACTTTAATGAAGGTTTAGTTCCGAGGCTGGTTACTGCAGTGACAAAATTGGGAGCTGCAGGGTCATCCATTTGCAGTCCGCCCCAATCTCCGAAGAAGCGAAATACGATGCGGATGCTACCATTATCATCAAGGCCAAAACGACCAACGGTATATTTAAGCGTAAACGTCTGATAGGAGCGCACCTGAAACGCCCCCTTCGGCGACAGTTCTGCCTGGCCGTATAGCACGGGATCTTCAGCAGGAGACGCAGCCGGCCAAACTTCGCCAACCAGCGTTGAGTCAACAATTCGCGGGTTTTTGCCAGTCATTTACTTTACGTCTTCCATCAATTCATCCATCACGTCCTCTAAATTTTTCAGTATTTTAGGCAAAGATTTGCGATCCGTAGCGGATAGACTGGAGATAAATCTCTTCTCCCGCACGTCCGATATTTTTTTTAAGCGCTCATACAAAGCTAATCCACTAGGTGTCAAATCCAGTATAGTGCTGCGTCTGTCCTTAGCATCTAACCTTTCCTTTATCCGCCCTTCTTTGACGAGCTTCTTAATTGCCCGGCTGACGTTCCCTTTATCCATCTTGCCAAACTCACAAATTTGATTGGCCGTCACCTCCCCTAATCTGGCTAATACAATTAAAACACGCGACGCCTGAACACCAATATCAAATTCTTTCGAATAGGTACTTGCCGACCAGGCAGTCATTTTGTTAGCCAGGGTGTTAACGCGATAGGCTAACCTAGAGCGGATATCAAAATTACCTAATGTTTTTACCATTTTTCTTTCCGAAAGCTGTAACGGGAGCGATCTTGGCAAAATTTACTTGTTGGTACAACTATTTTTGTGTAGACAAACCATACGGAGGAAATTTCCACGAATGCACGCAGGTCATATTAAATCTCTTGATAGAGCCGATCCATTACAGTCACATCGAGAAAAATTTGAATTGCCGGACGGCGTCATCTATTTAGACGGCAATTCTCTCGGGGCATTGCCGAAATCCGTTCCAGGACGCATCGCCGAAGTGGTCAATAAGCAATGGGGACATTCTCTGATAAGTTCCTGGAACAAGCATGAATGGATCACCCTACCCGCCCGCGTAGGTTCTAAAATAGGGGGACTGATCGGCGCTGAGGATAATTCAGTTGTATGTGCCGACAGCACATCGGTGAACCTCTTTAAATTGCTTTCGGCAGCTGTTCGCCTAACTTCTGATCGAAAAATTATTCTTTCAGATACCGGTAATTTCCCAAATGATCTCTATGTCATTCAAGGGCTGATCAAACAGCTGGGCGACAATTTCGAACTACGTCTCGTGGAGCCGGAAGAAATTTCAACAGCTTTAACAGAAGATGTCGCGGTTGCTGTCATTACCGAAGTCGATTACCGCACGGGTAGACGCCACAATATGGCCGACTTAACTGCTAAATCAAAAAGTACAGGCATCAAGGTTATATGGGATCTTTGCCATAGTGCAGATGCTTTTCCGGTTGATCTCGAGGGTTGTGGAGCAGAACTCGCCGTCGGTTGCAGCTATAAATATTTAAATGGCGGTCCGGGTGCTCCCGCCTTTCTCTACGTATCTCCCGAACTCCAAGATAATATTCATCCTCCCTTGTCTGGTTGGATGGGGCATAGCGCGCCATTTAATTTTGATCTCGATTATCGCCCCGCAGAAGGTGTCTCTCGAAATCTTTGTGGCACACCAGGTGTCATTGCCATGAGCGCCCTCGATACGGCACTTGATGTGTGGCAAGATGTTGATCTCCAACTTGTGCAACAAAAATCCCAGAAATTATTTAGATTGTTTGCGGATTTAGTTGAGGAACTTGGCCCTAAAACCGGCCTCACTTTAAAGACCACATTTTCTGAATCTGAGCGCGGCAGCCAGATCGCCTTTGCCCACCCTCAAGGCTACGCCATCATGCAGGCTTTGATAGACCAAGGTGTCATCGGCGATTTCCGAACGCCGGACATTCTAAGATTTGGACTAACACCTTTATATCTTTCATTTGAAGATATTCGCCGCGCCGTGGAAATATTATCTAATATTATGCAAAGCAATTCTTGGGACCAACCGAAATACCACAAACGTGGCCTCGTCACTTAAATCTAACGCGTATGAGAAATCTAAACTACATTAAATACCCGCGGCAACCCCTTCATCCATCAAAATGCTTGAACCGTGCATTGGCCGGGCATCATCGGTAGCAAGATAAACAACCATTCGTGCAATATCTACCGGATCGGAAAATGTTGTATTACTTGGGGTATTACTTACAAATGCATCTAAAACCTCTTTATGCTCAGGAAGAGTACGAAGTGGTTCATTCATGGGTGTTTTTGTGGCTCCGGGTGCAACTGAATTAATATTAACATCATAAGGTGCCAACTCTCTTGCCATGGCACGGGTCATTAACTCAATCCCGGCTTTACTAGCACCATATAGGCTCTGCTTTTCGACACCTACATGAGCATTGATCGATGAAAAATTGACTATTTTGCCTCTTCTCCGATCTTTCATTCCAGGGGCAATAGCATTGATCATACGAAAGCTTCCTTTTAAATTGGTATCAATTATATAATCAATCAGAGCCTCGTCAGTACCGCCTATAGGCGTATTATCGTAAACACCAGCAGCATTGATCAAAATATCGATATGACCTAGTAACGCTTCAGCGTTTGCGACAAGTGTTACGACTGAGTCGTGGATTGTCACATTACCAACCATTGCAACAGCAAACCCGCCGGTAGATTTAATTTTATCAACTACAATTTGCGCTTTACCTAAATCCGCGCTTGCAACAACACCTACATTTGCACCTTCAGTTGCCAGTTGAAGGCAAACCTCTGCTCCAATTCCTGAACTGCCACCCGTAACTAATGCAATACGATCTTTTAACCTCATATTCTACAAACCTCTCAAAAAAAAATTAAAAAAATATAACAACATTTAAAACTCAAAATCTTTTAATGTGACCAAATGAGATTCTCGCAGATGATAGAGGAAATGAAAAGATAGAAAAAGAAGGTGGTGCGAATGAGGGAACTTGAACTCCCAACCCCCAGCATCCCGATCGGAAGTCGATTTATACGAACTCGATCGCCGGGATTAAAGATTGGAAAGCACGGGAATTTTATGAGCTCGGTTCCGAAGATGATTTTTTTGAGATTGATAATTCAAATAGTCGCGTCGTTGGCATCATAAAAAGCACGTTCAATGAAAGATAAAATTGAAAGTTTGCTAAAAACTGTATTTTATTTTGCTAAATTTAGCAAAATAAAAAGTGTCCCGTAATCATCAAAAACACCCCAATTCGACATTTTGTTCTCTATTTATACTATTAAAAAAGGAGCTCGACAATGCTCTGTATGCCGCAGAAGCCCGGTATTCTAGGGCTTTTTTAATGGGGCGAATGAGGGGACTTGAACCCCCAACCCCCGGCATCACAAGCCGGTGCTCTAACCAGTTGAGCTACATCCGCCACATAGCATGATGGTGTAACCTCAAGCCCCTTTTGGGTCAAGCATATGAAAGTAAAATTTCTGCTAGAATTTTAACTTTTCAGTACCAGTAATTTTCAACCCAAGGTGCTGGATAATCCCCCGGATTGGGCTCTCCACCAAAGCTAACGACGATAGAGCCTTCGGGAACAGCCTGCGCTGCATGTAATCGGTATATCTTGCACCAGTCATCTGGAAAAACATCTGCGTCAGGTACCTTGCTTGCGATCCAAATCTCATCCCCTCCATATCTTTCTGCATTAATTTGGGAAAAATCGGACCAGATGCAAGGCCACGAGCCGTTTTTAAAGCGCATTACTGATGAGCTAAAAATTGGCACGTAACAATTTCGAGCAATGGCAAAATCACTGTCATAAAATAATAAGGGATCTATAGAGCCAGTTATTACCACATCGACGTCAAAATAAAGTAAGTGTGAACCAAGCTCATCAATTTTTTCTCTAAACATCGCTAATTTTTGCCACCAACCACTTATATCTTGGCCCAATATATTCATCCTCGGCAACGGCAAGGTTCGAATGCCGACTTCCAACCCCGCAGGATCATCGGTTAAACAAAAGAAATCTACGTCAACCGAACTCTGGCGACGAACCATCGAAGCCAGTCGATTAACATAATTTGCTCCATATTTTGTACCATATTTCACGCAAACTACCGTGGCAGGCTCTGCAGCCCTTCCAATATCTGTGACTTCATTAGCACCTTTTAATAGTGCATTTGCCCGACGGCGACTCAAATCAATAATGATATTATCAGAGTGAAAAAAACTCAGCGTTTTAAAACAGTCTAATGCGTCTTTATATTTCCCATTAGCCATTAAAACCCGACCGAGATGAAGCTGGGACTCAACATCGCTTGGCATCATTTCAACCGCCTGGCGAAGTACGCGTATGGCTTGATCTTTCTCACCATTATAATCATGGGCGCGACCCAGAAAACAAAGAATTCTCGCCGTAGGTGCTTCGGTTAATAAATATTGATCAAAATAATCAGCAGCAATTTTAGGGGCACCATTATCTAAATAGTGATAACCGAGGGTCAATAACAAGGACATATCTTCTGGTAATAGCTCTCGGGCCCGCAAAATATATTTTAAACTTTTTGCATCATCGCCAATCCATTGATAAAGCTGCCCAGTAAATTTCTGGACAGCACCATTATCCGGAACTTTATCCTCTATTCGATTTAAATAGGCCCTAGCTTCTGTTGTATTTTGGACCTTTAAAAATCCCGTAACTTTCTCAAAGGTTTCAATAATATCCATGGTCAAACTATAATG
>DUBF01000155.1:6507-15227 GCA_012960465.1 Rhodospirillales bacterium
AACAATTCTATTCCTGTTAAATTCTATTAAAATAATCACTTAATCTCTCAAGCGCTGTGTCAATTATATGATCCTGTTTACAATAACAGAACCGTACAAAATGATTCACACCGCTATCTGTTCCAGCTTGATAAAAAGCGCTGAAAGGCACTGCCGCAACGCCAGAATCTTTAGTCAGATCTTTGCAGAATTTTACGTCATCGCAGTCAAAACCAAGGGGCCTAAAATCAGCAGCAAGAAAATAGGTACCCTGGCTATCCATAACTTCAAATCCAATTGACGCGAGCCCCTTACTCAATCGATCGCGTTTTGATTCCATTTCGCCCCTGAGACCTTTGAAGTAATCCATATCTTTTTTTAGCCCAAATGCGACAGCTTTTTGTAAATTAGGCGGGGTTGTGAAAGTTAGAAACTGATGAGCCTTCGAAACTGCATTAATAAGCTTTGCTGCTCCCACTGAATAGCCAACCTTCCAACCCGTCATCGAAAACGTTTTACCTGCAGAGCTAATTCGAATACAGCGCTCTGCCATGCCAGGTAATGTAATTAAGGGGACGTGTTGACGACCATCATAAACTAGATGTTCATAGACCTCATCACATATTGCGTAGGCGTCATGTTTTTTTATAAGTCCAGCAATAAACTCCAATTCCTCTATAGTATACACTTTTGCAGCGGGATTAGTCGGAGTATTAAGCAATATTAGTTTGGTTTTTTCAGAAAATGCAGCTTCTAATTCTTCATAAGGCAAATCCCAATCTGGAGGCGCTATTCGCACCAATTTTGGAATAGCCCCAGCTCGCCTCACTATTGGTAAATAGCAGTCGTACAAAGGTTCAATCAATACGACTTCATCACCGGGTTCGATAAGCCCAAACAGGCAGGCAGCGATAGCCTCGGTAGCGCCTGACGTAACGATTGTTTGGGATTCCCAATCCAAATCGATATCATAAAATATTTTGGAATGTGCCGCCGCGGCCTGTCGCAATTCGGGGATACCCATCATAGGAGGATATTGGTTAGATTGATTTTTTGTCGCCAGCATTGCCTCAGTTAATATATCTAAAGGTCCATCCGTATCTGGAAAACCTTGACCTAAATTGATGGCATTATGTTCAACGGCTAGCGCCGACATAACGGTAAAAATTGTTGTGCCATAACCTGTTAGAATTGAGTTTGCTTCTTTCAATTAAACACTCCTTACTCATAAACCAAGACTTATAGCATCTTATTCCAGGATAAAGCCTAGATATCAAAAACTAATAGGATTGATTTTATAATTAGGTATATACTAGAGAAAACCATTAACAATTTCAGACAATAGACTATTAACAACAATAAATATTTAAATCCGAAAGTGTTAGATAATCAAATAAAATAACATCTCAAAGCCTTATTGCTGAGCATATGCCTAAAATTTAAGCATACGATACGTAACAAGTCGCCAGAATAGGCTAAAAAATTGCCCTAACAAGCCAAATTGATACACTTTATAAAAATTAAAAAACTGGCATGAGTCCTGCTAGTGTAACGTTACGATAGTATAAATCTGACGATAATGTTGTGTTAAAGTAATACCTATAAATTTATTCCTTATTAACTGGAAACAATACGCTACATCAAAGGCTAGGTTAATGAAAAAAGTTGAGGCAATAATAAAACCGTTCAAACTTGACGAAATAAAGGAAGCTCTTCATGAAATTGGATTGCAAGGAATTACGGTATTAGAGGCAAAGGGATTTGGTCGTCAAAAAGGCCATACCGAACTTTATCGAGGTGCTGAGTATATTGTTGATTTTCTGCCAAAGGTAAAAATCGAACTTATTATTGAAGACCAACAATTAGATTCAGCTATCGAAGCGATTCAAAAGGCCGCTCACACTGGGCGCATTGGCGATGGCAAGATTTTCATCAGTCCAATTGAAGATGCTATTCGTATCCGCACCGGAGAACGTGGTGCAGAGGCAATCTGATACTTTTAAACAAACGTACCTATAAATTATTGACTTTACGAAAGGAAGAACACCATGTCGTTTGATTGTAAAACAGCTGCAGACGTCGCAAAAGTCGTAAAAGAAAACGACGTCCGCCATATCGACCTCCGCTTTACAGACCCCCGCGGTAAATGGCAGCATTTAACTCAATTACCTGAAACTATGGATGAAGACGCCTTCAAAGATGGAATTTTTTTTGATGGCTCTTCTATTGCTGGCTGGAAAGCTATTAATGAATCCGATATGGCTTTAATACCTGATCCGGCCACCTGCGTTATGGATCCATTCACCGCCCAACCAACTATGATAATGATCTGTGATATTCGTGATCCAGTTACGGGCGAGTTTTATTCCCGCGACCCCCGGTCAACGGCAAAACGTGCTGAAGCTCATCTTGAAAATACAGGTATCGGAGATACTTCATACTTTGGTCCAGAACCTGAATTTTTTGTTTTCGATGATGTTCGTTCACAAGTTTCAATGAACCATACGTTCTATAAAATTAATCACGAAGAGGGCCCTTATAACTCTGGAGCAGAATTTTCTGAAGGTAATACTGGCCATCGTCCCGGTATTAAAGGTGGCTACTTTCCAGTTCCCCCAGTAGACTCGGCCCATGATTTACGCTCTGAAATGGTGACAACATTACAGGACATGGGCGTTACAATGGAAAAACATCACCACGAAGTCGCCCCCTCTCAACACGAACTTGGAATTAAATTTGCGACGCTCGTTCAAAGTGCCGATAATGTTCAGGCCTATAAATATGTTGTGCAAATGGTCTCACACATTTATGGCAAGACAGCGACCTTCATGCCAAAACCGATAGTTGGAGATAATGGAACAGGCATGCACACACACCAATCGATCTGGAAAAAAGGCAAGCCTGAATTTGCGGGTTCAGGTTATGCAGATCTTTCTGAAACGGCCTTACATTATATTGGCGGTATTATTAAACATGCCAAAACCATTAACGCCTTCTCCAATCCATCAACAAATAGTTATAAGCGCTTGATCCCTGGTTTTGAGGCACCTGTCCTACTAGCCTATTCAGCCCGCAACCGCTCCGCATCTTGTCGTATTCCATACTCTTCAAACCCCGCTGGTAAACGTGTAGAAGTTCGATTTCCAGATGCAACCGCAAATGCATATCTTGCATTTTCGTCTATGCTAATGGCCGGACTTGATGGTATTCAGAATAAAATTGATCCGGGTGAGGCAATGGATAAAGATCTCTATGAGTTGCCTCCCGAGGAAGTCTCTCATGTGCCAACGGTTTGTGGGTCGCTTCGCGAAGCACTCAATGCCCTCAGTGACAACCGGGAATTCCTCAAGGCTGGAGACGTATTTACTGACGACCAGATCGATGGTTATATTGATCTAAAAATGGAAGAAGTATATGCTCTGGAGCATACAACCCATCCGATTGAGTTCCAAATGTATTATTCTTCATAAGAATGAAAAATGATAACATAAAAAAAAGTCGCCCTGAAAAGGTGACTTTTTTTACACATAATGGTCGTTATTAACAGATAGTTATATCCATACACTAGAAACTAAAATCTATTTATCCGGCTCTTTGAACGCAGAGGTCAACCCTTTTAAAATTGGATGGGTTAAATAAGTAATTATCCGTCTCTCACCAACCTTCAAATCTGCGCTAGCCCCCATTCCTGAAGTCAAGGAGAACGTTTCTGGCAGCCCCTTGAGTTCTTCTCCGGCAATTGCGACCCGGCCACGAAAGAAAGACCCTTTTGCACCGTTCAGATCCTCAGTATAAGCATCGTCAGATACATAAGTTAGCTTACCCTTTAAGTCACCATATTGCTGGAAAGGCAAAGCATCGAGCTTTACAGACACCTCGGCACCCATCTTAACATCGCTAATATTTTTTGGATCAATGTCTATTTCAAAAGCCAATTTTTGATTAGACAATACCAGAGTGACAAGTACGTCACCCTCTCTAACAATTGAACCTGCGGAAATCGACGGGACATCAAGAACGACCCCTTCCGCCGGAGCTCGCACTTCAATATTATCAACTTTTTGTTTAAACTTAAGACCTGTTTGACTAAGTTGCATGAACTGTTCTTGCTCTTTTGAAATGCTTTCTCCTAGACCAGAAGACCATTTTGCCACAAATTCATTTCTATCCGCCTTCAAGGTTCCTTTATCAGATAACTTGGCAGACAAAGATGACTTCCTGCTATCGACATTATCTTTTGCAGCCAAATACGTTTTTCTAGCCGCCAAAGATGCATCTTGTGCTTGCAGGTAGCTAAGCATTGAACCAACTTCTCGGTCAAAAAGTTCTTTTTTAGCGCCCTCAATTTGCTCCTTTAACTTAAACTGCTTGAGCGTAATTTTTACCGTTTCTTTTGCCGATGCTACATCATTTCTCGCCTTCGCCACCTCTTTATCAAATTTGGACAATTTGGAGGTAAATGAGGTCATTTTAGAACGATACTGACCCAATTTCTTTTTCAATATATCAGCGGCAAGGGGGGAAAGACCGGTATTATTTGGGATACCTTTTTTTGATTTAATTAGTTTTTGCTCTAATTTAAGACGGCGTAATCTTCGACTGACGGCTGCCAGCTTTTCAACATTACCCTTTAAATCGGAATCTGCCGCCGTACTATCTAGAAGAACAATTAATTCACCTTTCTTGACTTGATCACCTCGTTTAACAAAGACCTTGCGTACGGTTGCACTTGAGGTTGCCTGCACACCAACATTTGGAACTTCAGCGGTAAATTTACCCCGAGTAGAAACCGTTGTATCAACGGCTAGAGATGTCGTAAACACGAAAGCCACGATGAAGGCTGTTAAAACAGCACCAACCGTAAGCAAAATAGGCTTGGATGCAGGCGCATCGTATATTGCATCGGTATCATCTATATCTTCAGGGATCGGTTCTTCGTCAGTCACCATTTCCCCAAGATTAGTTTCTCCCTCTTCGAGAACAACGCCAGCTTGCGCGGCAGCCTTGTTGGCATCTCTAAGCGAAGTGGATAATGTTTTCATTATCCTTAAAGCGGCCGAAGAATTTTTCTCAATGTAGCGGAGGAATTCAGCTTCCTTAACTTCGTCAATTTTTGAGTCTTCGACAGCGCGCGCTCCAGCACTCCTTGGATTACCATCAATCAGCGCCATTTCACCGAAAATAGTATTGGGTTCTGAAAGTGTTACTAGCACCAAATCGCCATCGGCAGCGGTTTTTACGATTTCTACAGAACCTTCCTTAAGGATATAGGCATAATCAGCACTTTCCCCCTCGCGAAAAATATAACCACCTTTTGGATAAAAATTCTTAGGTGCCATTATAAACCATACCTCATTGCCCTACCCTGTCCTCGTCTATCACTATACGTCTTCGGCTATTTGTTTCTCTAATTCCCACATTTCTTGATATAATGTACAATTCTTCATCAAATCATCGTGCGTACCTTCATCAACAACGCTTCCTTGTTCTAGCACAATGATCCAGTCAAATTTTCCCAGCCAACGGAAGTCATGGATTGTTGCAATTAGCGTTCTGCCAGCTGCAATTTGATCGATCTTGCCTTTAAGCAATACCTGGGTCTGCTTATCAAGGGTATTGAATGTTTCATCCAACAAAATTAGATTTGGATCTGTGGCAATAGCACGTGCAAGAGCGACTGTTATTTTATGGCTTTGAGATAAGTTACTGGCTGTTTGATCAATATCAGTACTCAAGCCATCGGCAAGATCCTTTGATAAAGACGCTAGGCCGGAAATTTCTAAAGCTTCATCAAACTCGCGAATACTGATATTGGGCCTAACGCGTCGTAAATTTTGCTCAATAGTCCCGGCAAAAAAGGTAGGTTGCAAATCCACCAATGCAACCTGGCTCCTATAATGGCCAAGATCCAGACTGGCTAAATTATTTCCGTCGACCTCTAATACACCGTCATTAGGTTTTAAAAGACCCTGTAACAGTCTCAACAACGTTGATTTACCGCTAGCAGAGGGCCCGACAATGGCCACCTTCCCGCGAGCCGGAACCGTAAGGTTTACCTTTGTTAATGCATCATGCTCACCAAATTTTACACCGACATCCCTTAATTCATATTTACCGGTAATGACATGCTGACTGCCAGCGCCGGCCCGTTCTGGATTTGCATTCCATATCGAACCAATCTGTTCCATTGCACCTGAAATGGTCTTTGTATCAGCAAAAAATGTTATAAGACCCTTGATCGGGGAGACAATTTTACCTCCGAGCATGTTGCAGGAAATAATAGATCCGGCCGAAAGGGATCCCGCAAAAACTAAATTTATACCCGTAAATACAATTGTAATTGTCATTAGGCTCGACAATGTCCCGTTAATCGCACTTGTCATATTTCCTGCGGTTAAAATATGAAAATTACGGCGGATTGAAGTTGCGGCATTTGAACGCCACTCTTTTCTCTGAATAGGTTCCTGGGACAAAGTCTTAACACTATCAATCCCTGCAACAGTTTCCCTCAGGCTTCGTATCCGCTTTGAGTTAGCTTCCCCGACACTCTTGCCAAGTTCACGCTGGCGTAACTTCGACATAAGATCAATTACACCCTGTACAACAGCAAAACAAATAACAACAATTGTCAAAATCGGGCTATACCCAAAAAGCACAGGGGTAAATACTAAAATACCTGTAGCGTCATATAAGGTTGTGAGTATCTGTCTCGAGACAAAAGATCTCACACCTAAAACGGCCTGAACCTTGGCTTCCATTTCACTCGGACTCGATGTTTGAAATGTTTGAGCTGGCAAATCAAGAAGCTTATCAAAAACATCACCGGTTAATCGAGCTTCAATTGATGTACTTATATAATTAATAACATAGTCACGGCCATAAGTTATGATGCCGCCAAAAAGGAGTGCTAAAACAATTCCGGCTGTCAGCACATAGAGGGTAGAAACCGCTTGGTAACCAAGTACCTTATCTAATGAAATTTGGATATACACGATAGGTGCTAACCCAAGGGCATGTATAATCAAGGATACAAAAAAGGTCATAGCCATAATACCCTTGAACCGATAGAACTCCGGCAAAAACCATTTCCAATCAAACGTTCTATCTTTCGCAGCCTCGCCTGAGCTTTGCGATACTATGACAATTTGACCAGACCAATCATTCTGGAAAGTTTTTGCGTCTATTTTCTCTGGTTTGGCGGTAGGATCGAGAGGATCTATCGCAATCACTTTGGTATCTTCAGGACCACCTGCGGCATCAATACCCGCTAAGATTAAAGAGCGTCCATCTTTCATCACACCGACACAGGGGTATATATATATTTTTTCGACTAGGTCTAAAGGCTTAAACTTACGAAGCTTTACATTAACGCCGAAATCGTAAAAATAGTCTGTAAATTGCTTCGGCGTGGTTAGGCCACTCCGCTCCACTGCATCAGCCACAGCATCAACGTTAATCTGAACACCAAACTGACGCGCTATATATGTGACAGCGATCGCGGAAGATCTGAATGCTCTGGACATTATTTTTGACCTAAAAAACTAAATAACCACACTAAACATGGTCCCGTATTGTGGAAAGGTAGCGTATTACTTGCTAATAGCAAAGGTGTCAATGAGTGTAAAGGCCCCCCCCGGAGTCTAATGAGACAATTTATCTTGTGGATAGATCAATCAAAAATTATTACATTGATTTAGCAAACAAATAATAAAGGCCCTATTGTAAGTATTGGGATTTACTACTACACACGGCTCTCATATTACGATAAACATAGGTATCCGTTTAAAAACTATTTTTTACAATCACCCGCGGGCATGACACAGAAAAAAATAATGGTCGACGCAAATAAAATTGATCTATCTAAAATTGAAATATTTTCAGAACTCAAACCTCAGCAGATTGCGCAGATTTCGGCAACCTGCCAACAAAATTATTATCAGCGTGGAGATCAAATAATTGACCAACTGAGTGACACCCAGGAGGTTTACTTTATCGCCAGAGGTTCGGTCCGTGTAATTAATCTAACAAAATCAGGAAAAGAAGTTGCGTTAGAGGTGCTCAAGCAAGGCAAGTGCTTCGGAGAATTAGCGGCGATCGACGGAGGCCCACGATCCTCGTCGGTTATTGCCATTGAGCCATCGCTGCTCATCACTATGTCTGCTAAAGATTTTTTATTAACTCTGCAAAAATACCCGGCAATAGGCCTAAAAGTTATGGTCATGCTGGCAAGCGTTATAAGAACTTCTGGCGATCGCATAACCGATCTTGTCACCTTAGGAGCTAACGCCAGGGTCCTGGCCGAACTCATGAAAAAAATCCAAGAAATTGGAATAAACGAAAATAAAGTATCGATTGAAAATTTTCCCGTGCATAATGAAATTGCGCAGAGGGCAAGTACGACGCGCGAAACCGTCACCCGCGTTTTGAGCACGCTTTCAAAAAAAGAAGTAATCAAACGCCGCGGGACGACATTAGAAATCCTCGACGTAGCCGTCCTTGAGAGAACTTTTTCAAACCTCAGCGATTCAGATATTTAGCAAAACTATAAAATTCTAGGAAATAGGTTTTATGCTCAAACTTGTTTCAATTTATCCCGCCCAATAAAAAGCCCCGCCCAACTTTTCAGCTGGGCGGGGCTTTTATTTTTTGACTTATGATAACGAGACTGAATTAACCAGCCATGCCACCATCGTCGTCAGTACTATCTGGTTCATCCATTCCTGGATCAACGATACTAGCTG
>DUBF01000156.1 GCA_012960465.1 Rhodospirillales bacterium
TTGTTTTCATCATATTTACCTTGTCTGGAGTTCCACATTGCCAGCGAATGTTGCCAGCTTTTCATTTTATTGCGTCCGACCATCCAGCCGTTAGATGCATAATAATTAAAAAAGTCCTCTCCTTTGCATTGATAACCCATCTCAATGATTTTAGTATTCACCTCATCAAGATCAGGTTTTCTAAAGGCGGGTTTCCCTCTCTTATCTTTTAAATGGTTAGTAATTGGGTTAGTAATTGGTATAGGTTCGCCCGTTTGTGGTTTAGCATTTTCCTGTTTGGTATTTAGCATTTTCCCGTTTGGGGAAATGACTGGCGACACCCCTTCCAGCATTTTATCCTCATTTTCAAATGCATACCAGATTGTGCGGTCATATTTGTGTTGGTTGTAGTTTCCACAAATTATGGCTTCCTGATTGATAAGTGATTTAACAACTCTAGCCACTTGTTTATCTGTCCAGAATGGAAAGAAATTGGCTAATCCGCGCATTGAGTTATATGTCCAATATCTGCCATCATGTTGGTTTTTATTGTTGGATTTATTTAGCCCTATCCAATACTCAAAAGACCTTATTAAAATAGCTTCGTCAACACCGTATTGCATAGCAATATCAACATCGAAGGAAAAGTGTTTGCTCATTTATATACCCCTGCTTTTAGCGATGTCATGATCTATCCATTCATCAAGCGACTGAATGACATAATGCATAACTCTATTACTACCCCCTTGTACTTTTTTTATGGTCTGCATGGCTATGCCAGTATCTCTACTTATCTGCGCTACATTGCGCCCTGTAATGTACAACGATATTGATCTAATGGTTCTCATTTGTCTTTCCTATATAAGTGTTAATGTCAAACAATATTAACACTATTAACACAGTATGTAAATAAATTAATAAAAGGTTTACTTTTGCCATTAAACCATTATAATAGACATAGCTCCGAATCTTAGCAGTTGCATAGACGAGTTTAAACACCGAAGAAACTGCCAAAAGGGTGAGATGCCCATAAATTCAAAATAGGAAATCTAAAATGAAAGACTATAAAAATACACCAAGATATTCAGAGACAGAATCCCCGATAGAGGCTGTTGCCGCTTTTGTTTGTTTCATCAGTGCAATGGTTGCACTCTATATAGTGCTGGCAATGGTTAGTGTAGGCGGTGCATCATGAGTTTATTCACTGAAGTATCGTCAGCAGTAAAAGAGGATTTCAATGATCTCAACCCTGCTGAATATTTGCTGGGGCAGGTTGACTGCAAAGAAGGCTATCCTGCCAAACAGTACGGCTCAGATTCTTACATTAGAGGGTTTGCTGACCAGTACCAGTATGAGCAGGTGCTTGACTATAAAACTGATATTGCCATCGGAGAGCTAAAATGAAAACGAGCGAAAATATTGCTGAAATATCTACCGCGCTGAGTGCGGCTCAAGGCTCAATGATGGGGGCTGTGAAAGCATCAAAAAACCCTTTTTTTAAGTCCAGCTATTCTGATCTATCTGCCGTCATTCAGGCGGTAAGCCGTCCGTTTTTTGAAAACAATCTTTCATTCACTCAAGGTGCTGAATATCAAAATGGTATGCTGGCAATCACAACAAGGATCATGCATAAGTCTGGTGAGTGGATAGAAGCCACAACATCATTACCCGCTGTAAAGAATGACCCTCAAGCGTATGGATCAGCCATCACCTACGGCAGACGTTATGGGCTTCAAGCTCTGGCTGGAGTGCCTTCAGTCGATGATGATGCAAATTACGCATCAGCCGTCCAGCAGAAACAAAATGACACTGATGTATATGCGGCTTTAGCTATGACTTTATTACATTGGTCAGATAGGCTTAATAAGTCTGAAAATATGGATCAATTGATTTCAACGTGGACTGAAATTCCTAAAAAACATCATAAAGAGTTGGTTGAGTTAAAAAATGAATTAAAGGGTAAGTTCAATGCAAATTCATAACGTGAAACAAGGGTCAGCCGATTGGCTGGCTCTTCGACCTGAGTTCTTTACGGCATCAAATGCACCCACGATTATGGCGTGTGGTTACGATAGCCGCACAGATGCTATTGAGTATGCCCTTGGAATCAAGGAAAAAAAGATCACTGAAGGTTTAAAAAGCCTTTTCGATAAAGCGCATGAGATGGAAGAAGGTGCAAGAAATCAGCACAACGATCATATATCTGCCATGTACAATTTTATTCAGCCATTGGTCGGTTCAAATATGATGCCGATGGATTCAGCTGGTAAAGTCCATGATCTGAAATTATTGGCAAGCTTCGATGGAATTAATGAAAATCATTCGCTAGTCTGGGAGCATAAATTCACTAACAAAGAGTTTGATGAAATCCCCCCGATTTATTATTGGCAACTTGAACATCAGATGTTAGTCGCTGAATGCAATAACTCCCAACTAACGATCACAAGCAGGGCTGATGGAAGCATTACCCATTTTGATTATCAGAGTATTCCAGATAGAAGAGATGCACTGATTGAAGGGTGGCATCAGTGGAAGATTGATGTTGAAAAATACGTCAGGGATGACATAGAG
>DUBF01000157.1 GCA_012960465.1 Rhodospirillales bacterium
ACTTACAAATCAAAACGTACTCAAGGCAAGTTGTTATGATTTAAAGCCTGATTTTAATGACTGTGAGTATAAAGCTAATAAAGGGTCTTCAGTCGCCCAATATAATCTTGGTAAGTTATACCGAGCTGGTACAGTCGTCGAACAGGATTTTACAAAGGCTATTCTGTGGTTTAGAAAATCATCTGCCCAAAGGAATCATAAAGCGCTAAATGCCTTGCGTGATATGCTTCATAAAAAACAAGGTTTTTCAGACGATGGCGTGAATGAATCTAAAGAAAATAACCGTCAGGTTCTTCATCGTTCAAAAATAGTACAAAGAACAACGGGTGACAAAACAAATAAAAGAGAACCAGGCGATGGTTATAGTGTTGCCGATGCTACCGTAGCGGTGGGT
Source organism: Rhodospirillales bacterium (assembly GCA_012960465.1). Classification (GTDB taxonomy): domain Bacteria; phylum Pseudomonadota; class Alphaproteobacteria; order Rhodospirillales; family UBA2165; genus TMED23. Next base: position 395 of record DUBF01000157.1, read on the forward strand.
AGTCTGAACGCGGCAAGATCTGCGAAGCAGTACCTCAGAACGTCTGGCTTTTCAAGAAAAGGACTTATTAAGCAACTCTCATCAGATTATGGCGATGGTTATAATGTTGCCGATGCTACCGTAGCGGTGGGTAGTCTGAACATTGATTGGGACAAACAAGCGGCAAGATCTGCGAAGCAGTACCTCAGAACGTCGGGTTTCTCGTGCAAAGGTCTCATTAAGCAACTCTCATCAGATTATGGCGATGGGTACACCGTGAGGCAAGCAACCTATGGTGCAAGGCAGGCGGGTGCTTGCTAATATACTTAAGTGCAGTGCGCGTGGCTTTCCGCCTTGGGATTAATGCGTGGGAACGCATCGGCAACAACGGCTTTCGTTTAGCCAGGACTTATTAACCCTTTTTTCTTTTGGCTTTTACCCTTTTAAAAATCATTGACTAAACCCGATAATTCACCTTTAGCGGTACAACGTTGTCATGAACTATTGCTTTGGCTGATTCCTTTATTGGATCAATTTCCACGTAATCGTCGCTTTACATTGGGTGAGCGATTGGAATCAGGGTTGTTGGATATTTTACAACTTCTGGTGGAGGCGGCTTATAGCCGTGAAAAACACAATAGCTTGCGGCAAGCTATGGACGTACAACCGAGTGACCAGAACTTCAACGTCCACTGATGATAGTGCAAATGAATCCAGAACTGTAGGTGGAAGTATTATCATTTTAGGAGGTAGTACAACTGGCTCTAATAGCAGACCCAATCAACGACATCAAGCTCAACTAAAACAATCACAGCTATACTAGAGTTCAATAAAGAAGGTGTATTAACTAAGTACTCAATAAGAACTAGTAAGTACTAGCGCAACTTACTAGGAGCTAGTTGTATCTTTAAAGGTATTGGCGAAAATGGTAAACTATTTCGCCTCAAGCAAAATACTTCGATCTGAGATGTGCAATAAGATAGTCAACAATTAAGGGTTACATTTTACGGTGTAAAGTTTTTGATGTTTAGCCATCATCTTCACACACGACCTCAAAGCCAGTTATTTGTACTTGATGTGACTCTGGCCCTGGCCCTTCCACTTGAGCCGGTGGATACAGGTATTTAAGCGCAGAATTACAAGCCTGCACACGTGTACCAATCGGGACTCCATTATCCTTAACTACCGATATAAGCAGGGATATAGAGCCCTTGGGTCTACCTGAGTTTGGGCGAGAGCCGCCCCAGTTGTTATTGCTCATCTTGAATAAGCTTGAATAACATTGGGGGTAATTATAACAAAGAATATGATGGTGCAATTTGCATTAAGTAGACTTCAAATGTAACAATTAATTGAACTATTTATGTTTTGTTGAACCTATAGCCTTTGTAATCAGGGATGGTTTTTCCGTTACAACTCTACATTACCTTATTATTCCTAAAAGACACGTCGCCTCTTATTTTGATCTTGGCAAGTCAGAAGTCAATGCTTGCAATAGACTTTTAGAAGAAACTCGAATCAAGGTTCAAGCAATGGATGATTCAGTCGCAGGCTTTAATGTTGGAATTAATATTGGTGAAGATTCAGGTCAAACTATTTTTCATTGCCATATTCATTTAATTCCCAGAAGAAAAGGCGACATGGAAAACCCTAACGGTGGAGTGCGTGGAGTAATACCTGGGAAACAGAAATATTAAGATTTATGTTTTTTTACAACTATCAAACATAATAGTGAATGTTGATTTCCTAAGATTACTTATTGAAGAGCACTAATTATGAATGACTTGAATCGAGCAAGAATTAGACTTGAGCAACATAAAACCAATCATATTCTCCACTTACTACTGAGCTTCTTTACCATTGGAATTTGGATAATCTTTTGGATGATGATAGCTTCTAGCAATACCACCAATAGGAATGTAATAAACAGAAAATATGGGTTGCCAGAAGAATCCAATCTAGTTGGTTCTGGATGCTTATTGCTTATCGTACTTTTTATTATGGGTGCAGTGATTGGGTTTGTCGAGTCTAATGACCCCAATGAAACCCCATCTGAAGATTCATTTATTGATTTAGCACCTAATCCTTTTGCTTATCCGCAATCTGAAGATTCATTTATTGATTTAGCACCTAATCCTTTTACTAATTCGCAAGGTGTAAAAAGTGTAA
>DUBF01000158.1 GCA_012960465.1 Rhodospirillales bacterium
GCTGAAGCGATTGGTTCGGTCTATCACGGCAAACGGGCCGGCTCAATGGGAAAGTTTGGTGCATTTTCGTTTCATGGCACCAAAACGCTAACTACAGGTGAAGGCGGTATCTTTGTTAATAACGATACCGCGCTTTATGAGCATGTTTTAACATTAAGTAACCATGGAAGAGCAAAGGAACAAACCAAACAATTCTGGCCTGATATGGTTGGGTTTAAATATAAAATGTCTAATATACAAGCTGCAATTGGCTGTGCACAGATGGAGCGAATAGAATCGCTTATTCAGCGAAAACGAGAAATTTTTCAAGCCTATTGTAAAGAAATTAAGCCGATAGCGGGTGTAAGTATGAACCCAGAACCAGAAGGTGTAATTAATGGGGCATGGATGCCGACAATAATTTTTGATCCGGAAACAGGCGTAACAAGAGAAAATTTACAAGCGGCATTTGCAGAAGAAAATATCGATGCGCGAGTGTTCTTTTGGCCTCTGAGTTCGCTTGATATGTTTGAGGATAATCCTAAAAATGTAAATTCGCTGAGTATCCCTGAACGTGCGATCAATATACCTGGTTATCATGACCTTCTAGCAGAAGAGCAGCAGCGAGTAGTGGATGTGATTAAGGGTTTTTTATAATAATTGTTTTTATTAACGAATAGTGGCGACCTAAGTGAAAAATAATATAAATGAGATTAGAGAATATTGGGATAATCGAGCAAAAGAGCATATATCTGATTTGCAAGGCACAACTAATGATGTCTATTTGCGAGAGTTAGAAATAAAAACCATCGAAGATAAAATCAGGGCGCTAGGCTTAAGTGCCGGAGCATCATTAATCGATGTTGGCTGTGGTGATGGTTATTCGACCAGAAGACTTGCGAAGGCATTTCCGGAGTTTAATTTTACGGGTGTGGATTATAGTGATAGCATGATCGCCAATGCCTGCAAACAACGTGATGAAGATGCAGAACTGAAGGGCAATGTAGAGTTTAAAGTTGCTAACGTACTTGACTTGGCTGATGCGTTAGGTGGTGCTAAATTTGATGTTGCCATTACTATGCGTGTTCTCATTAATTTGCCTGAGTTATCCCAGCAACAAACTGCGATTCGCGATATCGCCAATATATGTGCCCACGATGGTCATTATATTGCAGTTGAGAATTTTATGGATGGTCAGTCTAATATGAACGAGCTAAGAGAAGGCTTGGGGCTTCCAGAGATTCCAGTTCGTTGGCATAACCGGTTTTTTGAAAAAGATGATTTTAGAAAAGCTGCTGATGGTGCTTTTAAGAGCTTGGAGTTTATAGACTTTGCTAGCAGTTATTATTATGTAACTCGTGTTGTGTATTCGAAGCTGTGCCAGATACAAGGTACTGAACCATTGTATGATCATGATTTATATCGCGTGGCAATGGATTTACCATACCAAGGTGAATTTAGCCCTATTCGTATGGTAGTAATGGAGAAATAAACATGTTAAATAAAACAGGTTTTGAACTAGAGCGGGAACAGAATATAGTACTTCAGAGTAAAGATGATGTTCTGAAACAACAGAGCAACTCATGGATTTTTAATACCTGTAAATATAAATATTCCTACGGCTACTCTTGGATGGGCAGACCGATCATTCAATACCCCCAAGACATAGTTGCCATGCAGGAGTTAATCTGGCAAATCAAGCCGGATCTTATTATTGAAACAGGCATTGCCCATGGCGGATCGCTCATTTTCAGTGCATCCATGCTAGCCATGCTCGATATGTGCGAAGCGATTGAGACAGGACAAACACTCGATCCAAAAGTTTCAAAACGAAAAGTGCTTGGGCTGGATATCGATATTCGTCAGCATAACAAGGAAGCCATTGAAGCGCATCCCATGGCTTCACGCATAGAGATGATTCAGGGTTCCAGTATTGCACCCGAGGTGATACAGCAGGTACAGCATATTGCCAAAGAGTATAAGACTATCTTAGTGTGCCTTGATTCTAATCATACACATGATCATGTGTTAGCAGAATTAGAAGCCTATGCATCACTGACAAGTGTTGGAAGCTACTGTGTGGTGTTCGATACAGTAATCGAAGATATGCCCAAAGAGATGTTTCCAGACCGCCCCTGGGGACCTGGCGATAACCCCAAAACAGCCGTGTGGGAATACCTTAAAACACATCCCGAATTCGAGATTGATAAGAGTATTCCGAATAAATTATTAATTACCGTTGCACCGGATGGTTATCTGAAGAGAGTCAAATAAATACATCTTTCATACTTGCATGTTTTCAATATTTTTTTGGTTAATTAGCCCGAATGACTACGTTGCCAACAAAATTAATTTAGATGCTTCAAAATCACTAACTCTTTTGTATATCAATATAAAAGCCCCCACCCAAATAACCACAGGGGGTGTGGGGTGCCGCCCCCCGAGGGGTGTTTTAGGAAATAGGACTTTTATTTCTGCGCCCTACAAATCACAAACCTTTCAGAATATTAGCAAGACGCGCAGGGTTTTC
>DUBF01000159.1 GCA_012960465.1 Rhodospirillales bacterium
GGCCCACCGCTATTCCCCGGTTGTATCTCGACGCTAACTTGAAAGACTGTTGGATCATTCTGTAATCCTGATGTTGCATTCACAACACCCTCGGTATACTTCGGATTGTCACCCATAAGAAAGTGAGCGGGATAACCGATGGTGAATACCTTGTCACCCATTCTCACCTTGGATGAATCGCCAATCTTCAAATCGCTCGGCGGTAATTTTGGTTGCCGTTCCAGCTTTAAAAACGCAATGTCGTTTTGTGGGTCTTTGAGTGCGACCTCTGCTTCAATCTTTTCGCCGTTAAGAAACTTGACCTTGATGTTGTTAGTACCACGAACAACGTGCCAGTTGGTGATGACGTAATCTTTAGCGCTGAACAGGAAACCTGTTCCGGAGTATAGCTGCTGAAGCGTTTTGGATGTTTCTTCGGGTGGGTGTGTTGGCTGATTTGAACTACTTGCGTTGTCATCCCGCTCATGTACTTGCTTCCACCCTTTGCCTTCCATGCAATCAGAAAATTCATCTGTAATGACACCCTTAATCCATTTATTAATCATTAGAGTAAATGAAACTGATGAAGGGATAGCCTGCTCATTTTTTGCCTGAGTTTCGCAGGTTAAATAATCTGATTTATATTGTCCTTTGTCTTTATCCAGGTGCATGAAAGCGGTTGAAATACACCCCCCTGCAAAAAGCAAGGCTAGGCAAGCAATAAATTTATAGAACGGTGAAAAGAGGAGGGCGTGAATCGAGGTAAAACTACTAGCTAATTCATTCGATAGCATGAGCAGTTAAAAACATCGCTTTTTCTAGTGAAGTAAAAAAGTTCTGGTAAGGAATCGGGTCTTCTACCGCCATAATATTATATTGAGCATTCGCACGAACTATAATCTGACTTTCTCCTTTAGGTCTGACCGACACCGACAAACGAAGAGAATAGCCATCTAATTTTGTACCACTGATGGTTCCCAAAGTCTCATCAGCTTTATCAATAACAAAACCTAAGTCTTGCATAGTTGCAATAATTGTTCGCAATGTTTTTTTCTTGTCTGTTGTGTCAAACGAACGACTTTGCATAGCTCGTAGCTTGACCTGTTCCTCTGCACCAAGAAGATGTTCTTTAGGTGTGGCACAGGCTTGAAAACTAATAAGCGCTGACACAATGAGCAAAGCGTATAGAAATTTTCTATTTTTAAATTTCATGAGCCTCCAAAAATATTGCCTTCGACAGTTTTGAAAAAAATTCTTGAAAAATTTCAGGGTCTTTCATGGACTCACTTTTTGTTACTCTACCTTGAGTGTTCCAAACCACCCTTTGAAAAGTAACTCTAACAAGCATTGATGTTCCGTCATCATTCAAATGCGTAATAACAGATGCCCGCATTTTCTGTACATCATCAATCGGCATTGCCCCACCACCCAATAAAGCAATAAATATCATTGCAGTAACTTCTGCAGCATTTGTCGCCGAACGGTCTTTTGAGCCAAGCAACATACCCAACTCAGTTTCACTTTCATCTAGCGTAAAACCAAGGTCCTGTAATAAGGAAGCGCAAGCAGAAAGAACATCGGCTTCCTTTTGAGTGTCATACCTTCTAGTTTGTTGTTGCCTTTCTTTAAGCGTCTCCTTGTTCCACTGCAGTGCCTCAGGTGGTATGGTCCCAGCACAACCCGAAAAAGAGAGTGCAAAAGCTAAAAATAATATAAAAGCACATTTTCTTTGCTTCATCATATCAACTCTCCCAGCGTAGTCATTCTAAAATCGTGATGTATGGTAAGCAAAGTCTCTCACTAACGAAGACTCGTCAAACTTTATAATAATTGTTAGAGTTCTCTGGCTACTGGAAGCTGCCCCTGTGTAATTAGGACCCCAGACAAATAGAGAGTTAGCGCTTGACGATGCAACTCGCTCTGTGGAAATTTTATCATATACCCAAACTTCACGACGTTTATCATCGGTCGTCACAACGTTAGGAGACCCTAAAATTTCCACTATCGACGAAGATGACATCCCAACCTTAACTTCTCTTTGAACTTTTCCGACAGTTACTCTATCTCCAGTATCATCTCTTATATCTGCTCTATGCTCCGAAGCTGTCATACAACCTGAGTTGAGTACAAACATGACCATAAAAATTGTCGTACAGGAATATAACTTCTTTGAAAAATAAAACATCTAGCCCTCCCCCTTTTTTCATCTAGGATAAACCGTCTAATATCGCTATGCAATGTTTCTAATTTACCAATATACATAAAATAATGGGAAATGCTAGCTTACAGAGTCTTTTGATGGACTCTCTAACTGAAAGGTCATCTTGAGATAGATCGGGAATGACTTGCGCTTCGATTTCTACAGCAAGCGCTAAAACAATCGGTGCTAGAAGAACCCTGCTCTTTGCGTTCTTAGACATAAGTTCCTCTATTTTATGGAAGGATCAGGCTATTCTATGCTATCAAGAGGGGTCAAGCAACTTTGCGATGAGTAGCAAACTTATCTTGTTATATACATAATGTTGTG
>DUBF01000160.1 GCA_012960465.1 Rhodospirillales bacterium
AACCAATTCCTAACTCAAAAAATGGACCGATTTTAGGGGGCAAGGTCAAAATCATTAAGCATCCTTTGTGTTGTGCATGACATAAACTATGCCTGCGCAATTGCGAACCAATTATTTCTTATGAAATCAGGAAGCTTGAAAGAGCAAGTAAAAAATTTAACAAAAAGCAATTTAGAAAACATCTACGATATTGAAATTAAAGAGTTTAAAAGTGAAAATGAAAAACATACAACTTATGTCATTTAAAGCTTTCGTTAAATAATTTCTTTAAGATCAATATTAATAAAAAATATTGCCATAAATAATCACATTTAACCCACATTTTCACAAAATGTGGGTTAAGTTTCAAAATAACCTAAAAATTTTCGCAGGTATTATTTCTCTATATTGCAACGACACATGTGGAACTCGATAACATGCCCCTTCAAGAATTTTTTAAATCCGCTATAGTTCTGCGTCGATAGTGCCAAAATTAAACATCAGGAAAACGATATTCCGAAATTTAATATCCCAATTGAGGAGGAAAAAGGCTCCAATCAGAGCTACATGTTTCTTAAGAAAGAAAGCATTTCCGAAACAATATAAGACATAGAAAAAATAGATTACGTAGACAACGTTTTAGAATTGTTGTCTTAGAATCTAAAATCAAAACCTAATTTTTTAAAAAAACATGTGTCACTTTTTATTGCAGTCCTTATTTTCAAATTCTAAAGTCGAATGTTCAATCTCGAATTTTTCATGCAGCATTTGTTTCAGGCGGGCTTTCAAATCGTCCATTCCTGTGCTTTCACTCAAAACAACATGTGCCTCTAGAGCATTACGGTGTTCGTCTAGTTGCCAAATATGAACATGGTGGACACCTGCCACACCTTTATCGTTCTCCATAGCAACGGTCACTTCTTGAATATGCACACCCTCCGGTGTCCCTTCCATGAGCAGATGAATAACTTTCGGAATTTCAGTAAACCCTTGCCACAAAACGTAGCCGGAAATAATCAGCGTCATAGCAGCATCCGTCCAGATCCAGCCATATAGTAAAATCAACGTGCCGGTAATGATCACTCCGACTGAAGCCAATGCATCCGTGACATTATGCAGAAAAGCCGCCTTGATATTCATGCTAGTCTTTGATTGGCTGTATGTTAGCAGCGCAGTAAACACATCAACAATTAAAGCAATTCCGGCAACGATAACAATTGTCCATCCGGCAATAGGTTCAGGCGACATAAAACGCATAATCGCTTCATAACAAAGGTAAAGCCCAATAATAATCAAAGTTGTTAAATTGATTAATGCTGCAACAGTTTCAGCACGTTTATATCCAAAAGTTTTAAATTTATCTGGTGGTTTACGGCCAATACGAATTGCTACCAAGGCAATTAATAGAGAGGCCGCATCGCTGAAGTTATGCAACGCGTCAGCAATCAGAGATAAACTACCAGAGATTATGCCTCCAATAATTTGAGCTAAAGTGAGGAGAATATTTGCTCCTACTGCCCACCATAAGCGTCTCTCACCTATCTCAGATGGATTGCCGTGTGAATGTCCGTGTCCCATTTTGTTCTTACTCTTTTAATTAATGTTCCATAAAAATCATTGGCGATATGCTAATAAGCGTAATGCATTAAAGACAACCACTAACGTACTGCCTTCATGTAGCATTATAGCAGGACCAATATTCAAACCTAGAATCGTGGCCGGTACTAAGAAGGCAACCATACCCAAACTCATCCATAAATTTTGCTGTATAATGCGGCGCGTTGATCGGCTTAGTCCGATAGCTAATGGTAAATGATCAAGATTATCAGCCATAAGGGCTATATCTGCAGTTTCTAAAGCGACATCGCTTCCGGCAGCTCCCATAGCAATCCCAACCGTAGCAGATGCCATCGCAGGCGCATCGTTGACACCATCCCCTACCATTGCAACGCCCCCATCACTTTGCAGTCTTTTAATTTCGTTAACTTTATCCTCGGCCATGAGTTCGCCTCTGGCTTCATCAAGCCCCACTTCTTTAGCCACTGCGTCTGCGACATGCTGATTATCACCGGAAATCATAATCATTTGCTTAATACCAAGCTCTCTCAACTTCGATATTGTTCGCTTTGCTGCTTCGCGCGGAGTATCCATCAATCCGATAACGCCTAAATATCGATTCCCACGCCGAATAATCATCGTGGTACGACCATTTTCTTCAAGACGCGCAGCTATATTGCGTATTTCATCGGGAAGCGGAGTGCCCTCGACTTCTTCAAATAAATCATCTTTACCGATATGAACCAATTCACCCTCAACAACCGCTTGAATTCCTCGTCCGGTGATACTTTTCAAATCTGTTGCGATTAGATCATCTTTCAAACTCGAAGAAGTGGATTCGGCGATTGCCAACAATCGTTCTTTGCCATCCCGGACGACTGCTTTGGCTAATGGATGCTTGCTTAAATCTTCCACCGCAATTGTGGTTCTAAGCAACTCCTGTTCATCAATGCCTTCTCCTGTGCGTATATCGACTACTTTTGGTTCGCCTTCGGTTAGTGTTCCAGTTTTATCAAAAGCAACGGCATCAAGCATACCTAGGCTTTCTAATGGGCCGCCCCCTTTAATTAATATGCCCCCTTTTGCTGCGCGTGCAACACCGCTAAGAACCGCACTAGGTGTTGCTATTGCCAAAGCGCAAGGGCTAGCGGCCACGAGCACCGCCATCGCACGATAAAAAGATTCACTGAAATTTTCGTCCAATACAAGCGGCGCAAACAACAAAATGACAACCAAAACAATAATTGAAGGTACAAAGTATTTTTCAAATTTTTTGGTAAATTTTTGAGTTGGTGATACGCGTGTTTCGGCTTCACTGACCGTCGTTACCACACGAGAGAGTGTATTTTCTGAGGCAATTTTCGTAACCTGTATTTTCAATGCTCCCGCTTGATTGATTGTTCCCGCATATACGCGATGGTTTTGAGACAATGACTCCGGATCTTCAGCAGCACGTTTTACATCATTGACTGGTTGTTTATCTACAGGAACACTCTCGCCAGTAATTGGAGCCTGATTGACGCTTGACTCTCCCAAGATGACAAATCCATCGGCAGGAACTCGTTCATCGGGTTTAACAACCACAACATCACCCACGACAAGCTCTTCAACTGGTATTTCTGTCTCATTTCCATTTCGTCGAACACGAGCTGTTCTCGGGGCTAATTCGGACAGTTCTTCAATCGCACGCTTCGCACGTCCCATTGCATAACCTTCCAAGGCATGACCTATGCTAAACAAGAATAATAAAAGCGCACCTTCAGCCCAAGCACCTAATGTTGCCGCGCCAGCAGCGGCCACAAGCATTAAAAAGTCAATCTCAAACTTACCCGCTCTGATTTTATCAATCGCTTCTGTAACAGTATAATAACCACCACAAACATATGCAGTGATATAGAACAGCAAAGATATCCCGTCAGAAAATTCTGTAAAAGTTTCCAGCAGCCATCCACTTGAAAGAAATACACCACTCAAAATAGCAAAGATCAATTCACTACGAGCGCCGAAAAGTCCACCATGGACATGGTCATTGCCATTTTTGATCTCGCTTTTCTTGTCTTTGTGTGAATGTCCATGTCCCATTAACTTCTACTCTCTTTTAATTCTTTGCGGGTAATTCTTTGCGGGCTTGTAAAATGATTTTGACCGAGGAATGCATAAATAACCCTGCAATAATAAATGCAACGACAATATCGGGCCATACCGTGCCGCTTGCAAAAACACCTAAACCTGCCAAAATTACAGCTATATTACCTATTGCATCATTTCGGCTACACAACCAAACCGATTTTATATTGGAGTCGCCTTCACGATATTTTAAAAGCAAAAAGACACTAATCATATTGGCAATGAATGCGAGAACACCGATACCGCTCATTGTCATCGGCTCCGGCTCTCCGATTACAATTGTGCGATAAAGCGTAAAACACAAAACAAATAAAGCCATTGCTCCAAGGCTTAAACCTTTTAACAAAGCCGCTTTAGCTCTTAATTCCAACGATTTTCCTAAAACCAAGAGTGTGATTCCATAGGTTGCAGTGTCTCCCAGAAAATCAAGGGCATCGGCTTTTAGCGCTGTAGAGTCAGCTAAAAATCCTGCAATAATCTCAACACAGAACATCACGCCATTAATTGCAACAATAATCCAAAGGATGCGTTTATACGTTTGTGTCATACCATCAAAATTTTGATTGCCACATGAGTCGCCACAATTATCAGCCATAATTTTTGTTCCCTTTATTATTTGAATGTTCGGGACTTTTAAGTTCATAATATATCAGCAATGATACCCCTATAAAAATAGCACTGTCTGTTAAATTAAAGGCTGGCCAGTGATATCCGGCAAAATGGAAGTCCAAGATATCTATCACATAACCATAATACAGCCGTTCAAATGTATTGCCTAAAGCGCCGCCGATAAGCAGCCCCAGAGCGCAGCCTACCCATAGTGATTTCGTCCTTAGCAGCCAAATAAAGAAGAAGCCAGTGATGATGAGCGCCATGAATGAAAGCAGCCATTGACCATACGGAAGCCCCTGCAACATCCCAAAACTGATACCATCATTGCCCGTCCAGACCAGATTGAAAAACGGCGTGATTTTTACGAACCCTTCTGAATTTTGTAGATACAGTGAAACGGTCTGTTCAGAGAGACGGTCTATAACAATAACCAAAACAGCGAGCTTTATCGCCAAATTGATATGGCGGTACTGAGAGATAACGGCTTTCATATTATTTTTTGATGGCCTTGTTTTTTATGGTTTGAGACTCGGCAAATTCGTTAGCAACATAATCATCAACTACCTTCAGAAAAAGTTGACGAATGTTCTTATCAAATGACTCAAATTTTACTCCAAGCCTATCATTAGCTTTGCGAACAATTATACCCTTACAAGGAATTTCCAAAATTGAATGATGCAGCTTAAACTTTAATATTATTTCTAATTTCTGATTCTGCGAAAACATGCGGGGATCAGCGACAATTTGAACGCCATCCATTGACCAGTCAACGATAGGATAATTTTTCGACTCAATCATACAAACGGATCGCAACGACGCTAAGCGATGGGAAGCTCTACGGGTATGTTCTTGTTCTTGCCTTGTGTTTCTACTCATACTTAAATGATGGCTCATTTTATATCTTTTCTATAAGAACTAGGTAATTTTTCGACATCCGTTCGGTACTCCTTTTCGGTTATAATGCCATCTCCATCACGGTCATAGGTGTTATAACGCTTGCCGAAATAGGCGTCATATTCTTCTTTTGAAACCTGTCCATCGTCATTAGCATCCGCATTTTTGTACCTATTTTCTAATTTCCTTGCTTTTTTATCGACAAAGGGACCATATGTTTCGTCCTTCTGCTTTTTGAAGGTGTTAATGCCTGCTTGCCTTTCTTTTTCTGAAATAATGCCGTCTTTATTTTTATCTAAAGTATCGAATTTATTGCGGGCCTTGTCTTTAAGTTCTTCTACTTGAAGAACACCGTCCTCATTAGTATCGAGAGCCTTCATTTCTTCCAGACGACGGTCATACTTTTTCTGAAGTTGTGGTCGAATTTCATCATCTTTGTTATCAGCTTGTGCGCTTCCCATCCCGATAGTCATGACGGCAGCAGTTAAAAGCATTAATGTTTTCATGTGTTTTCTCCTTCTATAGGGGTTGGTTGGGGTTTTGCCTTGCGGCGGATACTAAAGCGACTGGGAAACCACTTATACAAGGCTGGCAACACCAGCAATGTCAGAATGGTGGAGGATATAATCCCGCCAATCACAACGGTCGCCAGCGGTCTTTGTACTTCCGCGCCTGCGCCTGTATTAAGCGCCATAGGCACAAAACCGAGTGAGGCCACCAGTGCCGTCATTAGCACCGGACGAAGGCGCGTCAGCGCCCCTTCGATGATAGCCTCTTGTAATGGCTTGCCCTGTTTTTCCAGATCGCGGATAAAGGACAGCATTACCACACCGTTTAATACAGCCACACCTGAAAGCGCAATAAAACCAACACCTGCGGATATCGAAAGCGGGATATCCCGCAACCACAGCGCTGCTATACCACCTGTGAGAGCCAAGGGAACGCCAGAGAAGATTAGTAAAGCCGCTCGGCCAGAGTTAAAGGCCATGAAAAGCAAACCAAAAATCAGGAGCAGTGAGATTGGTACAACAATCGAAAGCCGCTGTTTAGCAGAGATCAATTGTTCAAATGTGCCTCCATATTCTGTCCAGTATCCAGAAGGCAATTGAACATTGGCTGAAACTTGTTCACGGATATCTCCAACAAAGCTTCCCAAATCACGTCCTCTTACATTAGAGGTTACAACAATCCGGCGTTTTCCGTTCTCGCGGCTAACCTGATTCGGGCCATAAATAATCGAGATATCGGCCACTTCGCCTAAAGGCACATAATCAGGTGTTTCATCGACACCTTCTTGTTCACCATTGGGGAGTGGGATGGGCAGACGATCTAATGCGTCAATATCGGTGCGTAACGATTCCGGCAAACGCACCACAAGATCAAAGCGTCTATCACCTTCAAAGACCGTTCCGGCCTCGCGCCCACCCATCGCGGTTTGTACAATTTCCTGTACATCAGCGATATTCAGGCCGTAAAGGTCCATGCGTTTTCGATCAGGCACGATGCTTAAAACAGGCAATCCCGTCACTTGTTCAACTTTTGCACCCGCCGCACCTTCAATGTTCTGGACAACTTCCAACACATCATTTGCAGATTTAACAAGCTGATCAAGATCATCACCGTAAATCTTTACAGCCACATCGCTACGCACCCCTGAAATTAGTTCGTTAAAGCGAAGCTGAATGGGTTGTGAAAACTCATAGTTACTGCCTGGGATAGCTTCCAAAGCCACCTCCATTTCTTCAACCAGTTTTTCTTTAGGTTTAGATGGGTCAGGCCATTTTTCACGCTTTTTTAGCAAAACATAAGTATCGGCAATATTGGGCGGCATCGCATCGGTAGCAACTTCCGCTGTGCCGATCCGTGCAATCACCGTATCAACTTCAGGAAAATCTCTCACCAGCATTTTTTCCATGAAGGATTGCATACGAACGGATTCTGTCAGAGACGTACCGGGTGCGCGTAAAGCTTGCACCGCGATATCACCTTCATCCAGATTAGGCACAAACTCCGACCCCATTTTAGTCACTGAAAACATGCTTATAACGACAAGCATGACAGCCACCAGAACGATTGGCAACGGATTGGCAACACTCCATCGCAGCATTGGTTCGTACACGGTTTTTGCGCCGCGAATAACGATATTTTCCTTTTCATGCACCTTCCCTGTGATGAAGGTGGCAACAGCGGCTGGTACAAAGGTAATGGACAGCACCATTGCCGAGAGCAAAGCCACAACAACGGTAAAGGCCATAGGATGAAACATTTTACCCTCTACACCTGTCAGTGAGAAGATCGGCAAATACACTACTGTGATAATTAAAATGCCGAAGATACTGGGTTTAATGACTTCGGCGGTAGCTTTCGAGGCTAGATCAAAACGCTCTTCTTTGGACAACAAGCGCCCTAATTTATGCTGCTCCATACCAAAACGCCGCAGACAGTTCTCAATGATGATGACCGCTCCATCGACAATCAGTCCAAAATCCAGGGCGCCAAGGCTCATCAAATTTCCTGAGACTTTGTTTTCGACCATACCCGTAATTGTCATAAGCATGGCAATCGGAATCACTAGGGCTGTAATTAAAGCCGCACGGAAATTCCCCAACAGTAAAAACAAAATCACGATAACCAACAACGCACCTTCTGCCAGATTTTTCTCCACCGTTTTGATGGTTTTTTCAACCAGTGTGGTTCGGTCATAAATCGGTTTGACAATCACGCCTTCAGGCAGACTAGCGGCTACTTCTTTGAGCTTTTCACCTACACGATACGACACGTCACGGCTGTTTTCACCCATGAGCATCATGGCCGTGCCAAGAACAATTTCTTCGCCGTTCTCAGTGGCGGCGCCTGTTCTTAAAGGAGCACCCAACTTAACATTTGCTACATCTTTAACACGGATGGTCAACTCATCGCGCTTGGTCACAATAATATTGCGGATATCCTCCAGACCTTCAACTTGCCCAGGGATGCGCACCAGGTATTGTTCGCCATTACGCTCAATATATCCGGCTCCGGCATTATCATTATTGGCTTCCAAAGCTTTGATCACATCACGAATGCTAAGGTCATAGGACAGAAGCTGGTCAGGATATGGCTGAACATGGAATTGTTGTTCATAACCGCCAATCGTGTTGACCTCTACGACACCTTTTAGATTGCGCAGCTGCGGCACAATAATCCAGTTCTGTACTGTTAAAAGATCCATCGGCGTATAGGCCGTTCCATCTTCTTTGAGCGCGCCCTTTTCGGCTTCAACCGTATAGAAAAAGATTTCTCCAAGCCCTGTGCTGATTGGCCCCATAATTGGCTCCAGCCCTTCGGGGATTTCGCTTTTAATTTGCTGCAAGCGCTCGGCAATTTGCTGCCGCGCAAAGAAGATATCGGTGCCGTCTTCAAACACCACTGTGACTTGAGAGAGGCCGTAACGTGATAAGGAGCGTGTGTAATCCAGCTTCGGGATGCCCGCCAGCACCGTTTCAACGGGGAATGTAATACGCTGCTCAACCTCTAGGGGGGAGTATCCATCTGCGGCGGTGTTGATCTGAACCTGCACATTCGTGATGTCCGGTACGGCATCAATTGGCAAGCGGTTAAAATTGTAAATTCCAAGTGCACAAATCGCTAAAACTGATATCAAGACCAGCCATCTATGGGCGATTGATTGTTTAATAATATTCTCAAGCATGGGGTAAGTCCTCTATATAGCTTCAATTTTAATGTTCGTGCGCGGCTGTGCCTTTTAGGATATCCGCCTTGATGACAAAGCTTCCGGCACTCACATAGGTTTCGCCGATTTTTAAGCCGGAAGTAATCTCTACATTTTCCGTTCCAGTCATGCCGATTTTTACAGGGCGCGGTTCATAGGTATTGCCCTCTTTGATAAAGATGACTTGTTGCTCTTCAATAAATTGCAGGGCTGAGCGCGGGACAGCGATAGCGGCTTGCTTTTCGCCAACTTTTATATCCCCTTCAATCGTCATACCTGGGCGCCAGACACCGCTTTCATTAGAAAGCTCTGCAATCGCAATAACAGTTTGGCTTAACGCATCAGTGGTTGGAAACAGCATTGATATTTCCGCATTCTGGCGGTTCTTTTCATCAAGTGTATGAATATCGACCTTTTGCCCCTTTTTGATCATTGGCACATCGCGTGGGAAGATATGATATTTAGCCCATACGGTCGATAGATCGGCAATCACAAACAATTCCTTGCCGTTTGTCACATCGCCAATATTGGTCTCTCGCTTTAGGATTACCCCATCCATGGGGGCATAAACAATATAGGCATTCAGGCTTTCATTACTCTCTACTGTAGCAAGTTTTTGCCCTTTTTCGACGCTATCACCAAGGTTGACGTGGACGGCTTTTACAATTCCTGGAAATCGTGCGCGGACATTGGCCGTTTTATTTTCATTTAAAACAATACGTCCTGTCAGAGGTGTTGTCATGGCCACAGTATCAGGGCCGGCTTGTTTGAATTGAACACCCGTCAGCTTGGCGGCATCCGGCGTAATTTCAACTTTACCTTCCTCATGCTCGCCATGATCGTCGCCTCCGCCATGACCATGGTCATCGTGGCTGTCTTCCTTTTTATGGCTGTCATGACCGTGTTCGTCATGGTTATCCCCTTCCTCGGAATGGTCATCACCGTGATCGTCACCATCAGTTTCATCATGGGCATCTTCATGCTCATGCCCGTCATCATGGCCGTGGTCTTTTTGTTCATCATGACCGTGATCATCATGCGCTTCTGTTTCAGCTTTCGCCGAAGTGATTATTGTAGGTGTAAGTTGCCATGCAAAAAGCGCAAGCCCCAGCACTGCTATGGATAATAATTTTCTATTCATCATTTTGTCCTTTATTCTTTGTTTGCGATATTTGCGTGATCAGAGAGCTGTGTGTTCCCATCAAAAAATCGGTTTGTGCTTTGGCCTCATAAACGCTCAACAGGCTGTCCAGACGGGCTTCTTGTACCTCATACAATGTGCGCTGTGCATCGAGCAGATCCAGAAACGTAAAAGCACCGCGCCCATATCCATCATCGGCTTGGCTGTAAGCTTTACGGGCGCTAGGAATAATTTCGTCCTGATAACGGCTGGTTTCTTCCAGTGATGAAGCGAGGCTTTCCCATGCCTGAATTGCGGATTGCCGTAAAGATAGTCCAGCAGCATAGCTTTGCGCATCGGCCTTGATCATATTGGCCTTGGCTTCTTGAATTCCGCCCTGATTACGATTAAAGACAGGAATAGGAAAAGACAGACTGGCCACCAAAGCTGTACTGTCATTTTCATTAAAACGCCGCACACCCAGACCAAAAGTCGGATCAGGGACGCCCTGTGATCTCGCAAGATCAAAAGAAGAGCGCGCTTGCATCTTGGCAAATTCCTGTGCTTGCGATTGCGGGGCATTCCTTAAAGCATCCAGAAGAGTTTGCTTTTCAATCAGATCCGGCAATGCGCCTAGATCGGCCTCAATATCAAGATCGGACACATCCATAACACCGAGCAACCGCCCCAGATCATTTTGTGCCGTAACTAATTCTTTTTGGGCCTTGCGTTTTTCAACTTCTGCCGCTGCTTGTTCAATATCGGCTTTAGTGTGCTGAATGTCTGCTGCTTTTGCAGCGCCAATGCGTTTTTTGACGATGCTGTGGGTTTTATCCGCTAGATCGAGGCGCTTGTCAGCCAGTGCCATGCGTTCCTGTGCCACGGCTACGCGGATAAAGGCATATTCAGTTTCAGCGAGAAGGCTCAAGGCTTGTGCTTTGGCTTGTTGTTGAGAAATTTTATAATCAAAATCGGCGACCTTGGTGCGATTGCTACGCTTGCCGCCCATCTCAATCGTTTGCTCAATACCAAGTGTGAGTTCGGCTCCATCAAAGCCTTCATTTTCATCCTCTCCGGCGAAGTTTTCGATTTCAAAAACGGCATCGGGATTCGGCGGCAAAGAGGCTTGAAGGCGTGAGCCATCTGCCGCGTCAATAGCCGCAAGTGCCGCCATATAGGTGGGATTGTTCTGCAACGCCTTTCGAAGGGCTGTTTCTTTATCAAGACCATCCGCATTCGCCATGGTCGGCTGCCATAGCAGCACTGCCATTGCAGACATAGTGAGGTATTTTTTCATGTAGTTAGTTCCTTAAGCTTAAATCAAAATGGGGTCAGGCCGCGCTGAAAAAACCGCGCAGTCCCAGATGAAAAGGTCGTAAAAATTTATCAGCCGCGACTATCGTCAAACGGCAGATATACTACGCCTTATAGATTTAAGCTTTAGGGGGACGTTTCAGGCCGTAAATCAAGTCTGAAACAAAGAGGGATGTGTTGGGAAGGCTCATTTGATCTTTACCAAGAACGGCAAAGTCTTTTACACCAAAGGATGTATTCATCGCGTGATGAACACAACAACCACCGCACAACATATCGCAACCGTTACTGCCCAGCTTATTATCGCTTGAACCGTCGGCATCAATGCTTATGGAGATTTCCGTGTCCGTATCAACACTGGCATGAGCAGCATGCGAAACGCAGACCGTCACGGAGACGATCAATGCGAAAGCGGAAAGTATTAAAAAAAACTTGCTCATTGAGATGACAATATCACTGAAGAGTTACTAACTCAATAATTAAAATCAGCATTGCTAATTTCTAATAAAAATATTGCCCTAAATACGCCCCATCAACCCACATTTTAATAAAATGAGGTTTTGACCGAACAACAGCTTGATAATGCTCACACCTGTAATTGTAATTCTCCTGATATTGTTGCGGTACGCATTGAGTACGGTAACATACCCCTTGAGTGGATCTGTAGCCCTGCCGCCTTTCCCTTAATACGTAACCATCATCGCATGGCTCAAATCTCTCATATCCAAGCTGATAATGACCGTCTACCTTTTCACCATTCGGCCCGGTCGTACATGATGATAGCCTAGGAAGCGGATCTCTGCCCTTTTTAATACGCTTTTTAAACTCGCTGTAAGCTCCGCTGCATTCCGATGGGAACCCTCCGGGCAAGCATATCCAAATCGCACAAGCGTCTTGGCTGGCAGAATTTCCGAGGGAAGGGTTTAAAACGAATACAGCCAGAAGAGCCAAAATTGTTAATTTGAGAAACTTCATTAATCTGCCTCCTCCACTTCATTGTAGGAATTTTGATATTGCTGAGAAAACTGCCGGAGTTTTCGCACTAAAGCTAAAAATTCAACTCTGACGTCGCTTGGAACGCTGTAAAATTCACTTACAAGCTGAAGAAGTTCATTATCATCAGTATTAAAAGGGCCATTTTTATCTATGAAAAAATAATTCATAGATACCCCCAAAACATCCGCACAGTCTTTGAGCCTCTCAACCGTTACTCGGTTTTCACCTGTTTCGTATTTATGTATTTGCTGTGCCCGAACACCTAATAAATCTCCCAATTCACCCTGCGAAAGGCTCCGGTTCTGACGAAGAAAACTCAGTTTCTTGCCTAATTTCACATTGAATTCTGTGTTTTTTGGTTTTGCTTGCTCCATTTTTTTAAGTCCATTTGTGTGGTTTGCAAGCACAGCCAAAGTATCAAACCCCATCATTGATTTGGCATGTCTCCCAATCTTTAGCTCTACCAAGACATGCGCGCGCTTTTGTTAAGATCATTATCGGGATTTTTATTTGACTAAACGGGATTCAACCTGATGCGTATAATTTTACTGGATTTATTAACTCTGAGGTGAAAGTCGTTGAAATTGCTGCACAGTCCCTTTTTATGAATTTGTGAAAATTCAATTATGAGTAAGGATGCGCCATGAAATACCAGTTCGTTTTATTTTTATTAATATCAATGATACTGGTCTCATATCCTGACGTAGCCCATGCTCAAGCTTTGTTTGACTCTGGGACAAACTTTTTAAATGCTTTAATGGATCTTCTGACCAACACCTGGGCACGCATTATTGCCATTATTGCTGTTGTTGCTCTAGGTATTCTCTGGATGACTGGGCGATTGGCTTGGGGCATTGCGGCTTCAGTCATTGGCGGTATTATTCTCGTTTTTGGCGCTCCTGCGATTGTGGACAGCATAGCCGGCTCATTATAAGGAGCTGGTTAAAGTGGAGTTTAAAAATAATCAAGATTTAGACCCTTTATTCATTGGCATGACAAGACCGCCTCTCGTATTGGGCGTCCCAATGGAGTTTTTCGGGATCAATTTCATACTCTTTGGCATCGGTATGATTGCCTTTGCTTCTCTCTCCGGCAAAGCCCTCTTTTTCTTAAGTGTTTGCGTTCCGCTCCATATCGCAGCGTATATTTTGACGGAAAAAGAGCCTCACTGGATGAGCATTTATATTACTAAATTAACGAGGTGTGGCCCGATACAAAACAGAGCGTTTTGGAAATCAAACAGCTATAAACCATGAAAGGACTAAGCCTCAATGCTAAAAGCGGCGAGAAAAGAAGATATGAGATACGGTCATGTTGCAAAACGTGAGATCTCTGTCGAGTCCTTCATTCCCTACTCGCGTCACTTAAATGATACGACGCTCAAAACCAAAGCTGGCTATCTCCTGAAAATCATCAAAGTGGAAGGGCTTCCTTTTGAAACGTCCGATCAGGTTGATTTGGATAGCCGGAAAAACATCCGTGCCACATTATTAAGAGGGATCAGCAATTCCCGATTTGCCATTTATCAGCACACTATTCGAAGGCAGGTCTTTGACCAGCTGGATTCTCATTTCGACAATCAATTCTGCGACGATCTCGACCGCGCCTATCAAAAGAAGCTCAGCACGAAGAAGATGTTTGAAAACGCTCAATATATCACAATCATTCGAAGGCCAGCCAAAAGCAAAATTGGCCTTATGTCTGAACTCAGCCGGACATTGTTCTCCAAAGTCGATAAAGACCATCAAAAACAAAATGAAGCTGAAAATCTTCGCGCTCTCAACGAAGCGGTCAATAACATCCTTTCCACTCTCAAACCCTATAAGCCTAAGCTACTGAGCGTGCAAAAGGACGATCATGGCTTTTATTCGGAAAATCTATCCTTCCTCTCATATCTGATTAATTTTGAGAATAAAAAGGTGAGACTGCCGGAACAATCAATCGCCAGTTATTTACCTGAAAAGCGCATTTCATTTGGCCGCGAGACATTCGAATTAAGAGGCGCCGCACCCAATGACATCAAACTCGGCGCTGTCTTATCCGTAAAAGAATATGCCTCCACCACAGGCGCGGGGATGCTTGATAATCTGCTTGCCCTGCCCCATGAATTTATTCTGTGTCAGAGTTTCGGCTTTGTCGATCGGCAGACATCACTGTCCGCTATGAATGAGGCCGAGCGTAAAATGATTGCAACAGAATCCGGTGCAGAAAGCCTTATTCTGGATATTCAGGATGCGCGTAATGATCTGGCCTCCGGCCTCTCGACCTTTGGCGAGCATCATATTTCTCTGACCGTCCATGCAGGTGATAAAGACAGGCTCGATTTCGGGATCAGCGATATTTTGAGCGTCTTTACCAATATCGGACTAATATCCGCGCGAGAAGATGTAAATTTAGAACCTGCATTTTGGGCTAATCTTCCGGGGAATTTCAGCTATATTGCAAGGCGTTCTCTGATTTCGAATAAGAATTTTGCAAGTTTTGCGAGCCTTCACACATTTCCGGCCGGAAGCAAAACTGGCAATCACTGGGGAGAAGCTATCACACGGCTCGAAACCACGTCTGGTACTCCCTACTGGTTTAATTTTCATGAGCGGGATGTCGGCAACTTTACTGTGATCGGCCCAACCGGAACAGGTAAAACAGTCCTCCTCACCTTCCTCATGGCGCAAGCACAGCGCGTAAAACCAAGATCAGTCTATTTTGATAAGGATCGCGGTGCTGAAATTTTCATTCGTGCGATTGGCGGGGATTATACCAATGTCATCTCTGGTGAGCCAACTGGTCTGAACCCTCTGCAAATTGATGATACCCCTGCAAATAGAGCCTTTATAAAAGACTGGCTCGATTTGATTATCACATCAGATGGCGGGGCAAAATTATCACCGCAGGAAAGTGATATTCTCAGCGATGCTATCAGAGCCAATTTTGAAACGCCGCTTGAACACAGGCGGCTTCGATATTTTTCAGAGCTTTTGGCAGGATATGACTCTGGCGATGCATATTCCCTATCAGCCAGAATAGCCAAATGGCACAGTGGGGGCGAAAAAGCATGGCTCTTTGATAATGAGGAAGACACACTCTCGCTTGGAAATTCCACACTAGGCTTTGATCTTACGTCTATATTAGATGATGCCACCTCACGCGCACCATGGCTCATGTATATTTTTCATCGTATTTCGGCGCTCATGGACGGGCAAAAGACAATTATCATGCTCGATGAAGGCTGGAAAATGCTTGATGATCCGGTTTTTACCTACCGTATCAAAGACTGGATGAAAACAATCCGTAAACAAAACGGCATTCTGGGCTTTGCCACGCAATCGGTGCGAGATGCCCTAAATTCCGATGTGGGGGATACCATCATCGAGCAATCTCCTACACAGATATTCTTGCCTAATAATAAGGCCTCCGAAGAAGATTACTGCAAAGGCTTTGGTCTGACCCAGCATGAACTGAAACTCATTCGTGAAATATCACCTGAATCACGTTGCTTTCTCATCAAACATGGCAGCGACTCCGTTATCGCCCGTCTTGATTTAAGCGGCATGGATGATTTCATCGCCGTTTTGTCAGGGCGCACGGAAAGCGTCAATCTCATGGATCAAATTATCTCTGAAACCAGCCCTAACCCCGAAGACTGGCTTGGGCTTTTTATTCAAAGGAGAACCCAAACATGAATAAATTCCTTATTGCAGTCATTGCTACGACCTTGGTGCTTTTCGCTTCCAACCCCTCAAAGGCGCAAGGCATCCCTGTGTATGATGCCTCTGGATATGCGCAGCTCATCGCTCAGCTTGATGCTATGGCAGATGACTATGCCAATCAGATTGACCAGCTCGAAGAAGCGGTGAGACAAGCCGATGCAATTACCGGAACGCGCAATATGGGCGATGTAGCAAACGGGGTATTTGAACAGCAACTTCGCCAGTATCTACCCAATACCTGGCAGGACACGCTCAATATGATTAACGGCGCGCCTATTCCTAATGGCGCTTTGGGAACACAAAATATCTATAGCAATCTTTATAGTGAGTTTGATCCCTTATCAGGAGCGACAATCATGGCTTCTGATCCAAGCGGACAAGTCGCCAAAGCCATTGACCGCAGAACTGGCACGACCTATGCCGCAATCGCAGCCAGTGAACAGGCTTACAACAATATCCCTGTTCGGATGCAGACTTATGAATCTTTGCTAAGCGAGCTGAATAATAGCGATGATTTAAAAGCATCTGTTGATCTGAATGCCCGCATTGCTGCTGAGAACGGCATTTTGATGAATGAGATTATGCGCCTGAATGCCATTCAAATTCAGCAAAACTCATCCATTGATAATACGCAGCTCATGGAAAACCGCCGCGCGGCAACATTTAACCAATATGACCCTGAACTCGCAAGACAGGCCATTGAATTCCCAGATTAAGGAGAAAACACGCATGAAAAAACTACTCACCCTCTCATTTGTACTGATCGCATTTAGCGTTTCGGGCTGCTCGCATTACAGCGAAAAGAAAGCCCCATGTGGCAATAAAAAGACAGCCAGCTTGTCCGGCAATCCTTGTGATCCGTTGCCGATAAATGTCGCAGAGATCACCAAGGCCAAAACGAAGGATCATTCATGAGAAAGACCCTTCTTCTAGCCTTAACATCATTATCTTTGAGCGCGTGCATTCAAGAGGGCAATCCCTTGCAGGATGTTGAGACAAATACGCTCGCGCAAAAAATCTTCGAAAGTCAAAACTATAAAAGCTTTTGCGGGAAGATGTGGGCGAACCCTGACTCTATTAGCGCAGACGGCCAAAAATATAAAGAATGTGAAGACCGCGCCTCCCTCATTGCAATTTCTCTTAAAGAGGCGGGATTAGGCGATATTTCTGCCCGTAATGTCAAAGCCATCAAGCGTTGGAGCGAAATTGATCTGATTATTGAACGCCTTCAAGACGAAGCGCGCAAAAAAGCCCGTGAAGACAGCAAAAATCTCTGGGGTGATTGGAGCAAGAAACAAGAATGATCGAGGCTCTCATCAACAATATTGATAGTGTCATTCTCGCATTCGTCCAAGGTGCGTTTGGCAGCCTGACGCCGACTGTTCAGCTTCTCTGGCGATTGATGTTCATCATCTTTATTGCCGTTTTTGGTTATAAAGTCATTATTTCCGGCCGTTTTGCCGCTACAGACTTAATCGTAAATACATTAAAGATTATCGTTCTCCTTTTAATCGCAACCGAGTGGGATACGTTCTTCCTCCTTGTTTATAATATGGCGACTGATCTCCCCTCCGATGTGGCCGGCCAAATCATGACAGGCGCAGCTAATGCAACACCGAATGCGGTCGCAACTGACGATACATCCGCAAACACCATCCTCTCCCAGTTTTATGACCGAGCCAAGGATATTGTCAGTGATATTTTGGAAGGGGCTGGCTGGTCGGATTTAGGGAAATACTTCCATGCCGCAGTGATCTGGTTTGGGGCTTTGGCACTCACCGGCTATGCCGCGATGCTGATTATATTGGCTAAGATTGCTGTCGCTATTCTGCTTTCAATCGGGCCGCTCTTCATATTGCTTTTGATTTTTGCCAATACGCGCAATTTATTTGAGGGCTGGCTGCGCACACTACTCAATTACGCCATCATACCAATATTCGTCTATGCCTTGCTCGCCTTGCTCTTAACGATTGCAGAGCCGCCTCTTCAAAATCTCGAAAATAATTCAAGTGGAGATGCACAGACCCTTTCGTATATCGGCCCATTCTTCTTTGTCTCAATCGTCTCGGTTCTTCTGCTCATGCAGATTATGAACATGGCGGCATCAGTCACGGGCGGTCTTTCCTTATCAACAATGGGATCGGCAGCTTGGACATCACGATTAGCATCACGCTTTGGCAAGGGAACGCCCAAAGGCTCATTCACAACTGGCGTAATGGGCTACAACATTGCCCGTCACCCGGTTCAAACAGGAAAAGCTATGAGCGCGCGCGTGACGACAGCTGCCAAAAATATTAGAGGATTTTAGAAAGTGACCAATACAAAGACACCGGAATATTATAAAAAAGGCGAAACATGGGATCAGGAAGTCATTGCCAATGCCTTGCTATCGCGCAACCGCGCTTGGATCATGGCTTTTTTCTGTATGGGCATTGCGGCGCTCTCTCTTTTGACGCTGATTTTGATCTTACCGCTTAAAACCTTTGAGCCTTATGTTGTGACTGTTGATCAAACTACGGGCTATCTCGAAGTCACCAAAGGACTTTATGATGGAAGTCTCACACAAGATGAAGCGGTAACACAAGCCAATCTTGTGAAATACGTATCTTTGCGAGAACAGTATAATCCGGCCATTTTAAAAGAAAACTATGAAGCTGTAGAACTCATGTCTGATGGGGAAGCCTTGAAGGAATTTCAAGAGCTTTGGTCTGGAACGAACCCCGATAACCCCTCACGAAAGCTTGGCACAAAAGCCTCTATCGACATCAAAATCAAGTCTGTGTCCTTCATCAATGACAAAACGGCGTCAGTGCGTTTTATGCGCGAGGTCAGAGAAAATGACCGCATAAAAACAGGGCATTTCAACGCTGTTATCCAGTTTCAATATTCGCAAAAACCCATGCAGATGAAAGACAGATTTTCTAATCCGCTTGGCTTTCAAGTCACGCATTACCGTATTAACCCAGAAGTATTGGAGAGAGTTCGATGACATTTAAAAAACTGCTATTAGGCGTGAGCCTGATTTCCTGCCTATCAATATCCCCTGCCCTTGCAGGTAAATACCCACGACCAACAAGTGCCGATAGCCGCGTAAAAGTCGTTACTTATCATGAAAATGATGTTTATCAGATCAGAGGACATTACGGCTATTCAACGGTGATTGAATTTTCGGAAAAAGAGCGCATTCAGACGATCTCTTTGGGTGATACGGCAAGCTGGCAAGTCATGAAGCCCGGCCAGCCCAATATCATGTTCATCAAGCCTTTAGAGGAAGATGCCGAAACCAATATGACTGTGATTACAGATAAAAGAATTTATACCTTCGAGGTAACTGCAGGAGATGCCTATTCACCTCGGTCTTCGGACTTAACATTCCGCCTGAAATTTCATTACGCCGATGAAGCCGCCAAAGAGCTGGCCTTTATCGGCAGCGTCTCCCAAGCCCATTTCAATCCGCTAGATAATGTCAGCGCCTCGGATTTAAATTTTGATTACAGCTATGCCGGATCAAAACGTCTTCGCCCCATCCGCGCATTCGATGATGGCGTTTTCACATACTTCCAGTTTGAAGATTTTGATGTGATGCCTGCTATCTTTAGTGTTGATGAAAATGGGAATGAACGCCTCGTCAATTTCAATCTTCAAGGTCAATATTTGGTTGTCACTGGCGTCGGCTCTCAATTCACGCTTAGAGACGGTGATACTGCCACTTGTATTTGGAATGATGCCTATCCTCAAGTTGAACCGGCATCCTATGACCCCGAACCCATTGCAGAGCTGGAAGAGGTTAAAGAGATAGATGTTGCTTCTGTGCCTGTTCCTTCTCAAAAACCTGACATTGCTGCCCTTCAAGCTGAAGAAGAAAAGCCAAGCCTTTTGGCGCAGCTCTTTTCCAATTTCGATAGTCCCAAAACTACGAGCCTGAATGAGTAAGGATATTATGATATGAATGATCAAACCCCGCCTGATAGATTCGATGAAGAGCCTAAGCCAAAACCTTTGGATGGTGATCGTGAATTTCCGACCATAGCTCAAGGCTCAAACGCATCCAAATTTGGAATTTTTGCATTTCTGGCTGTTGGCGTTATCGCAATCATCTTTGTCGCATTGGATGGCATGGAGAAATCCGCCCCGCGTGAGCTGACCACCCCTGAAGAAATCGAGTTTAGAACGCCTACTCCTTCCGGCCCTTATATTGAAATTGAAGAACAGGCCGAAGTGCCAATAGAACAACTCGTTCCCCCGATTGATGAGCGTGAATTATATGATCCGCTAGAAGCGCAGCGCGAGCTACAAATGCAGCAAGAAGCATTGCGTTTGGCGCGGGAACAAAAGAAGCGCATGGAAGAGCGCAGACGCTCCCCTCAAGTCATCTTTGATAACAGTGGTTCAGCTCAAGGCAATGTTGCCGGCGGGGCTGCTTCCCAAGGCGGGCAAGGATCACTTCTTGGGGGCGGTGAACAAGACCCCAATATCGCCTTTGCTAATCAATATGCAAATAGCGATGTTGAAATAGCAACGGCTTCACAGTTACAAAATCTGGATACGCTTGTGACACAAGGCACATTGATTGATGGAATATTAGAAACGGCCATTCAAAGCGATCTTCCAGGATTGGTGCGTGCGATTGTAAGTGAAGATGTCTATTCCTTTAATGGCTCTCACCTTATCATTCCCAAAGGATCGAAGTTAATCGGTCGTTATCGCTCAGGGCTTGTTCGCGGGCAATCACGCGTTTTTGTGATCTGGAACCGCCTTATCAGAAATGACGGTGTGAGCATCAATATCGGCTCATACGGCACGGATGATTTAGGGCGCAGCGGTTTGGCAGGGGAAGTTGATACGCACTTCTTTGAACGCTTTGGCTCTTCGGTACTTCTCTCACTTATAGATGGGGCTATCCAGATTGGCGTGAATGCCATAGATGATGACGATCAGGCCACTGTTGCGCTTGATACAGGCACAGATTTTTCAAGATCAGCCGAAATCGCCCTTGATAACTCTATAGGAATACCGCCAACGGTGCATGTTCACCAAGGCGCCCGCATCAAGGTCTTTGTCGGCAAGGATTTGGATTTCTCGCAAGTCGCCGGAAATATCCCGAAACATTGAAAGGCGTGAGATGAGTTCACACAAAAAACCCATAAAACCCGCCAACCAATCTTTTGAGCAAAAAGACAGCGCAAAATCTGAGCAATCCGGCGTTTATCTCAAACAATATATGGGGCTGTTCGAGAAATACCTGAATGATCCCGATATTTCTGAAATCTGCGTGAATAAACCAGGTGAGCTTTGGATTGAAAAGGCCGGTGAGCCTGAAATGCTATTCATCGAAAACAAAGACATCACCGATGATATTTTATGGCGTTTGGGTCGTTTGGTCGCCAATTACACCGATCAATCCATAGCGGCCAATAAGCCTTTATTATCGGCATCACTTCCAAGCGGTGAGCGTATCCAGTTTGCAACGCCGCCTATTTCTCGTTTTGGCGTTGCACTCTCCATCCGAAAGCAAGTCATGCGGGATTTGAGCCTTGATGACTATCGGGAAATGGGGGCTTTTGAGAGCTTAAAAGAAAGCAGTGCATCGAAAACCGACATTAATCAAACCCTGCAATCCAATCTTGAAGCTGGCCAATATCAGGACTTTATTTCTGCTGCCATTCGCGCCAAGAAAAATATCATTGTTTCCGGAGGAACATCGACGGGAAAAACCACTCTTTTGAACGCAATTTTAAAAGAGATTGAGCCGCATGAGCGCATAGTCACAATCGAAGACACGCCCGAAGTCATGCCGCCCCAGAAAAATCATGTCTCACTTCTGGCATCCAAAGGCGATCAAGGGCAAAGCAAAGTCACTATTCAGGATTTATTGGAAGCCAGCCTTCGTTTTAGACCAGACCGTATTTTACTTGGTGAGCTACGCGGCAAGGAAGCTTATAGCTTTCTTCGCGCTGTCAATACTGGCCATCCGGGATCAATTACCACAATTCACGCCGATACGCCTCAAGGGGCATTAGAGCAAATCTGTTTGATGGTGATGCAAGCCAATCTCGGCCTCACCCATGACCAGATCATGGCTTATATCAGCTCGATCATAGATGTTGTGATCCAACTCAAGCGCATTGGCGGCAAACGCATTATTTCTGAAATCTGGTATCCGGGGGGTTCATGAGCGACACAAATATAAAATATCTCTATGGTTTTGGCGGCATCTTTGGCCTTATTCTCTATTCCTATGCCGCATCACTCATGTTTTTCCTGCTCTCAAAACAGCCTTTGGAATTCGCAAACCCGCTTTCCATCTGGTTTACATTTGGAAATGAGATTGACGAGCAAACAGGGTCACGCCTGTTTGTAGCTTTCGGCGCCCCTGCCCTTGCGCTCATATTTATTGCAGGTCAAATTTATGACACGGCCTTCAAAGGTAAGGATATTTTCGGAAAAGCGCACTGGGCAAGCTTAAGAGAAATCACGAAGGCGCGGCTTTTTGCTAAAACCGGTGTGATCCTGGGCAAATTTAAAAACCAGTATCTCATCAGCGATCATC
This sequence comes from Rhodospirillales bacterium, assembly GCA_012960465.1. Taxonomy (GTDB): domain Bacteria; phylum Pseudomonadota; class Alphaproteobacteria; order Rhodospirillales; family UBA2165; genus TMED23. The sequence goes on from DUBF01000160.1 coordinate 22,569, forward strand.
CCACGCATAGCATTATTGTAGCACCGACCAGATCGGGTAAAGGTGTCGGTATTGTCGTTCCAAATCTCTTAAATTGGCCGGGATCAGTCATTTGCTTTGATGTAAAGCATGAAAACTATAGAAAAACCGCCGGTTTTAGAAAAGAGCATGGTCATGGTGTCTTCATGTGGTCGCCAATGGATGAGCATGGCCTCTCGCACCGCTATAACCCGCTCGATGCTGTGAGCCAAGACCCGCATCAATGCGTGAGTGATTTACAAGTCATTGCCAAAATCCTGATACAAGACCCTCCCAAAAGTGACCCGATATGGGCGTCTGAAGCCCGTGCCCTTTTTGTCGGCCTTGCACTTTATGTGATGAATAATAATGCCATGCCTTCAACAATAGGGGCTATTAACAGACTTTTAGGAACTGAAGCCGATTTGGGCGATGTATGCCGGCATATTGTTCAAACGCACACTGAACTTACCTCCACAGTTAAAAAATCTCTGATGAATTTTGCAAATAAGGCTGCCAAAGAGCGCTCCGGTGTAAAATCTTCTCTTAATCAGGCCATAAATTTGTGGGATAACCCTCTGATTGATGCCGCCACATCGGAAACAGATTTTAAAATTGGAGATTTACGCCGTAATAAGCTCTCAATTTATGTTGGCGTTCTAACTGGTCAGATTGAAACACTCACGCCCTTGCTACGCATCTTTTTCGAACAAATTATCACCAAGCTTTCTATGAAAGAGCCAGGCGAAGATGAACCGCATAAGGTTTTAATGCTGCTCGATGAGTTTCATATGTTGGGCCGCATAGATTCCATGACCACCGCATTCACTCTTCTGGCTGGCTATAATGTCCGCGTTATGGCCGTGGTGCAGTCTTTGAATTGGCTTGATGTGACATATGGCCGTGAAAAACGGAACGGTATTCTTTCTTGCTGCGCCCACCAGGTTTTTTTTGCAACAAATGATCTTGCAACAGCGCAATATGTCTCTGAAAGCTGCGGCCAACAAACCGTTGAAGTGACTTCCAGATCAAAGAAAAAATCCATGCGTTATGAAGCGCCTATGGATAATGTCTCGCAGCGTGGCCGGCCTCTGATTGAAAAACATGAAATGCGGGACTTTCCGCAAGACAAGGAAATTATATTAGTGGAATCCTCATCCCCCATTAAGGCCGATAAGCTAAAGTATTTTAGCGACAAAAATTTCAAATCCCGTGAGATTGCTGCGCCGATTGTGCCGAAACTGAACATCATGGAAAACGATATTCCTAAATTTGATATTCCAACCGAAGAAGAAAAAAAGGCGCAAAAAACCAAAGACCCTAATCAAAGCGATATGTTTGATAGGAAAAATGAAAGCATTGCAGACACTATTCCTGAGGAAGAAAATCAAAATGCAGATGTTCTAGAACTATTATCCGACAATTTGAAATAGCATCCAAGCAGCCATAGCCATCATCATAAGGTTTTCAGTCAAAGATACAAAGCCAAGCGGAACATTGCTATTACCGCCAACACAAGCGCATTTTAATTCGCGTTTGTCAATATAAACGGCTTTGAACACGGAGACCGCGCCGATTGTACCAATAAACAATGCAGCAGGTGCCGAGACGATTGTCAAAAACCCAGAAATCATAGCAGCGCCGGCAAACATTTCTACGAACGGATACACGTAAGCATATTTGACCCACTTTTGGGCTAGCAGATCATAATTCAAAAATTGTAAACTAAATGCTTCAAGGTCTCGCAGCTTTTGGATGGCCAGAGCGCACATACTGATCGCAATAAAAAGCTCAATAACTCTTATGACATTTAACTCACCGAGTGCCCAAGCTGTGGAAAGTGCCATCAGGAAAGTTGTCGCAAAGATCGCAATTATTGGTTTGTAGGTTGTGCCTTCCTGCTTTTTGCCGAAAAACTCTTTCAAATCATCGTAGCCCCCAACACGCTTATCATTGATAAAGGTTTGCGGAGTGGTTTTTACGCCGTGCTTTTCTTTAAATTGATCTGTTTCTTCACGGCTTGTTAGATGATGATCTTCAACCTCGTAACCTTGGCTTTTCAAAAGATCAAGAGATTTACGGCCATACGGGCAAATATGTTTGCCCATAACCATGCGATAAACGACGGCTTTTTTATTAGAGGGCATTTCCATCCACCTTTCCTTCAAATTTAGGAATTGGGCGAGCCTGTCTTTCTTCTTCAGTGGTTACCTTGCCGTTAGCTTTAATATCGTCAATGAGCCATTCCATTTCCTTAATCTCTTTTCTTTGAGCCCTGATAATATCATCCGCTAATTTACGCACTCTTATATCTTCAATATTGGACCGCTCACTCGTCATAATGGCTATAGAATGGTGAGGAATCATAGCGCTCATATATGATGTATCGCCCACAGTTGTTTGACTGCGCACCAAGAATAAAGCTCCTGCAAAAACAATAACACTGCCCGTATAAATTAAAATGTTTTTACTCCTATCCTTATACATGCCCAGCATAAAAGAGAGCATTACGATGGCCATAGCTGCCCCCATGACAAAGGCCATATAAAATCGCGTTTCACTCCAAAACGCATGCTCAATTATTGAATATGAATTAAGGTACATCAGCCCAAGCATAATTGCCGTGGAAGTCGCTATCATTGCAAAAAAACGTGAATATTTCATTTTTATCTCCTTTTTTTTATTAATTGAATTTTATCCAACACTTTCGAAAGGAAATAGTTCCATTTTAAAGGCTTAACACTTATTAATCATGCCCATTTTTGTTTAAGAATTGTCCTGCCGTGGAATAAAAAAAAGTTGCCGACCATGTCAGCATCATAAATCCAGCCAACGCTTCGGTAATGGCAAATATTTTAAAATGTCCTTCAGGATAAAAATCACTCATTCCTAGCGTTGTATAATTAGCGCCAGAAAAATATATATAGTCGCGGGATATTGGTTCGAATTTTTCGGTAAAATCTCCCAAATTTGTATGGGTATGTAGAAAATAGAAAATACCAGCATACATTAAAATCTCTAATAAATGCAGCATAGCGATACCAGACATGAGGGCAAGGGGAACAATATGTTTAGATGTATCCCAACGTCTTGCCAGACCAGCTATATATCGTAATCCACAATAATGAACACAAACCGTCATAAAGAGCATAAGCAGACTCAATAATGTAGCGATTATCATCATATTGTCTGTCCTCCTATATGTGATTTCTGAAGTTCGCGTATATTCTTGACACCACAGCTATGGGAAATCATTGCAACCTCATTACGTAACTGGTTTACGTAGTTAGCGACTTTGTGTTTTTTGTCATGGGGTTTGAGAGCTTTTTGCAGCTTCGGATTATGGGTTGCAACACCACTAGGACAACGATCAGTATGGCATTTCAATGCCATTATACAGCCTATGGAAAACATAAACCCACGAGCTGAAACAACATAATCTGCCCCATTGGCCATTGCCCATGCAACATCCGCTGCTGTAACCAGCTTGCCCGATGCAATAATTTTTATTCTATCCTTCAAATCATATTCCTTTAAAATTGTCTCTATTAAAGGTAAAGCTTCATGAATTGAAAGCGCTGCATTATCCATTAAAGTCATTGGTGATGCGCCAGTTCCGCCTTCCGCACCATCAATAGTAATAAAATCCGGAGCATCCTTCTCACCTCGTATTTTAATTTCATCACAAAGATCTCTTAGCCACTGAGGATCACCTAGCGCGGTTTTGAAACCTACGGGTTTTCCAGTAATATTTCTTAAAAGAGAAATAAAATCGATAAGATCTTTAATATCCGTGACTTCTGCATGACGATTAGGTGAAATTGAATCTTCACCCACTGGAATATTTCGTATTTCAGCAATTTCTTGTGTCACTTTTTTTGCTGGTAACACCCCGCCCTTGCCGGGCTTTGCACCTTGGCTTAATTTTAGTTCAAACATTTTGATTTGGGGCTTAGCCGCAATCTCACGCAATTTATTTTTACATAGATTACCTTGCTGATCTCGAACACCATATTTAGCGGTGCCTATTTCAAAAACAATATCCGGATTACCTTGCAAATGATATGGTGCCAAACCACCCTCGCCAGTATTTAACCAGCATCCAGCCATTTCCGTACCATATGAAAGAGCCTCGACAGCTGGTGCGGACAATGCGCCATAACTCATAGCAGACATATTGAAGAAAGAAGGTGGTTTATATGGAGTTTTACAATATGGGCCAATAGTTAGAACAGGCACATCAGTAGTTTCATCAGCGTTAAGCGGTATTACAGCATTTTTGAAGAAAAATGGCCGTTTTAAAAAATTAACCCGTGTACCAAAACCCCTGATAGGCTCTTGTCCATCTGAAACTTCATAAATCCAATGACGTATAGCACGTGAAAAAGGAAGTTCTTCTCGATCATCGAAATCAATGTACCTTCTGTAAAACTCCCCTATCGTTTCCGCAAATGGTCTAAAATGTCCTAAAACAGGATAATTTCTATTTACAGCATCTTTCGCCCATAACTTGTCGTGAATAAACACTACAATAATACATAATACAGCAACGCCGATTACTAAAATAAAAAGAGTGGATAAAAAATCCATATGGAAGAAAGCATTGTTCATAATCTTAAAACCAGCTTTTTATGCCGACGACAAACGCCGTGTTGTTCGTTTGCTCGCCGTCCGCTTCGAGCATATCCTTGGTTTCAAAGGTGGCTTGTTCCCAACTCACGCCAACATAAGGCGCAAATTTGCGGCTGACTTCGTAACGCAGGCGCAATCCTGTTTCAAAGCCGGTTATACCAGAGCCGATATTGTAATCCTCCACATCCTGCACGGCGACTTCCGTTTCAAAACGCGGTTGTAAAATCAGGCGCTGAGATAAAAGCAAATCATATTCGGCTTCCAGAACAGCTGAGATGTCGCCCTCATCACTGATGTAAGAAGTCGCCTCTACTTCAAACCAATAGGGAGCCAGCCCCTGAACGCCAAATGCGGCAAAGTCGCGGTCATCTGCTTCGCTAATAAAATCGTGGCGGAGCCCCGCTTGCAAATCCCAAAACGAAGCAATATTACGGCTGTAGAGTGCCTCAAAACTTGTTTGTTCATGTTGATCTTTACTTGTGTTGTATTCGCCTTCGGCCTTCAGCCACACCTTATTATAGTCGTTTCCGATCCATCCTTGCGTATCATACAGCACCGCATTATCACCCTGTTGGGATCGATGCTCAATTCTATCACCAATTACTTGATAAAAGATTTGATCGTCATGAACCAACTGCATACCAAAATTTTGCTGAGGGCCGTCCTGTCCATCTTCAACTGTTTTAACGATGGGTTTCCCGACTTGCGGATGAGTTTTAACATCGCGGTAATCCGCCGGCATATTTCTTTCTTTGGGCTCGACAAATTTTTCAGGTTCCTCCTGTGTCATAGAATTGCCCTGATGTATCGAATGATCCATTTGTGCATATGCTTTAAAAGGTAAAATAAAAGTAACTGCTGTTAATAAAAAATATTTTTTCATGATCTTATCCTTTTCCTTAAGCAACTCGTACAGCCTGCATCATGCCCGCTTCCATATGATACAAAAGATGGCAGTGAAACGCCCAATCGCCTTTTTCTATAGGGGTAATCAGGGCAGACAACTTCTCGCCGGGTTTCATAAGGAGCGTATGTTTATAAGGTAGTTTCTCATGAGGGTTGCCGTTTTCTAACTGCATCCACATGCCGTGCAAATGGATCGGGTGTTCCATCATGGTATGATTGACAAGATAAAGTCTGAGCCGCTCATTATGCCTAAATAAGTAAGGCCCATCTTGCTCGGTAAATTTCTTGCCGTCAAAGGAGAACATATAGCGTTCCATATTAGCGGTAAGATTAATCGTCATTTCCCGGTCAACTTCTGCTTTATAAGGCTGCGGTTCATTCGAAGTCAGATCTTTGTATGTTAGGACTTTCCATCCATCTTTGCCCAAACCGATACCAGGGTCCGCAAGTCTGTCTTTTGGGTTTTTAATAACCATTACGACATTTGATCTGGATTTATCCGGAAGATCACTAGGCGTAGTCATACCATGGTCCATACCAGCATGGTTCATACTGCCCATATCCCCCTTAGTATCACCCATGTCCATCATTTTCCCACTTCCCATATCCATGCCGGCCATCATGCCAATATCTTCCATCTTTCTAATCGGACGCGGGCGTAAAGGGGGAATAGCTGCACTTAAACCCGGCTCAGGAGAGAGCGTTCCGCGCGCGTATCCACTGCGGTCCAAACTTTCTGCAAATATTGTGAATGGCCTATCCGCACGCGGTGTTACTAAAACATCGTACGTTTCGGCAACGCCAATACGGAACTCATGGAAATCCACCGGCTTTACTTTTTTGCCGTCTACCATGACAACTTTCATATCAAGCCCGGGTATACGAACGTCGAATGTACTCATCGCGGCAGCATTGATAAAACGTAAGCGAACGGTTTCACCCGGATTGAAAATCCCAGTCCAATTCATTTGCGGCGAATTGCCGTTCATCAAATATGTATAAGTTGCCGCTGTCACATCAGCCAGATCAACGGGCATCATGCGCATTTTGCCCCACATAAGGCGTTCATTTACGGTTTTTCCAAGCCCCTTTTCTGACACATCATCAAAGAAGTCCCAAACAGTTCGTTTTTGGTAATTATAATAATCTCCAGAGCGCTTGATATTAGCGAAAATCGCTTCAGGTGTTTCAAACGACCAGTCTGATAACACAACTGCGTAGTCCCGATCATAAGAAAATGGTTCAGGGGTTTTAGGTTCAATCACTAGAGGACCGTATGTTCCGGTCTGTTCCTGAAAAAAAGAATGGCTGTGATACCAATAGGTACCGGCCTGTTTTACTTCGAATTCATATTCATATGTTTCTCCGGGTTGAATACCATTAAAATTAATACCCGGAACACCGTCCATTCTAAACGGCACCAATAAACCGTGCCAATGTATAGAGGAATGCTCAGTATCCATCATGGAATTTTTAACATTCAGGCGAACTTTATCTCCCTCGCGCAATTTAACCAAAGGCCCAGGAACTGTTCCGTTTATTGCGCTTGCTTTGCCGGTGCGTCCATTCAAAGTAAAAGGTGCATATCCTATATCAAGATTATACAAATTCTTGGTTTCAATATGTCTTATGCCTTGCTGATCAACTGCGCCGGAAGCCGTAGTGGATTTAGCCCAAGCCGGTAGAGGCAAACTCATATTGAGACCAGTTACAAAGGCTGCTCCTGCGGCACCTCCTATAAAATGCCTTCTAGATATATTTTGTATTTTCGTCATAAGTAAAAATCTCCATTTTCTTCAACGGTTTCAGAGGGATAAAGTTCATATTTTTGTTAGGTTTAAACGTAAGGCATTCATAACAACGCTCACGGAACTGAGTGACATTGCCGCCGCTGCAATGATGGGCGAAAGCAAAATGCCAAAGACCGGATAAAGCACACCGGCCGCAATCGGTACGCCCGCTGCATTATAGACAAAAGCAAAGAACAGGTTTTGCCGGATATTACGCATAGATGCGACTGAAAGCTTTCGTGCTCTGACGATACCTGTCAGATCACCTTTAAGCAGGGTAACGCCTGCGCTTTCCATGGCAACATCGGTACCCGTTCCCATGGCTATACCAACATCCGCAGCGGCCAGAGCTGGAGCATCATTGGTGCCATCACCGGCCATTGCTACAATTTTACCTTCATTCTGCAGTTTTTTGACAATCCGCCCTTTATCTTCGGGCAGGATTTCCGCTTCAACCTCCTCAATATTAAGTTGCTTGGCTACAGCTTCAGCCGTACGGCGATTATCCCCTGTCAGCATGACAATACGAATACCTTGTTCATGCAGAGCTTTAATGGCTTCGGATGTTGTTTCTTTGATGGGATCGGCTATGGCCAGTAATCCGGCAACCTTACCCCCAACAGCCATAAATATAACTGTAGCGCCATCTGATCGCATATCATCCGCCTGCGATACCAATGAAGAAGCGTCTACTGATTGCTCTTCCATAAGCATGACATTGCCAAGCGCTACGTTCTTGCCATCAATAGTGCCGATAACACCTTTTCCTGTCGGAGAATCAAAATTTTCAGCTGGTATTAACTCAAGATTTTTGTCCTTCGCCGCCACGACAATGGCATGCGCTAGAGGATGCTCACTGCCTTGTTCTAAAGATGCAGCCAGTGATAAAAGCTCATCTTCTTTAAAATCATCTGTAGCCACTATTTGTGTAACAGTTGGTTTTCCCAATGTTAGCGTTCCTGTTTTGTCGACAACTAAAGTATCGACTTTTTCCATGCGCTCTAACGCTTCGGCATTTTTGATAAGAACTCCGGCTTTAGCGCCTTTCCCTACACCGACCATGATAGACATGGGGGTAGCAAGGCCCAAGGCACATGGACAGGCAATAATCAGAACACTAACAGCTGCGATTAAAGCATAGGTAAAGGCGGGATTAGGGCCAAAAATGATCCAGCTTATAAATGCAATCACTGCAATCAATATCACAGCAGGTACAAACCAACCCGCTACAATATCTGCCATGCGCTGAATAGGCGCCCGGCTGCGCTGCGCTTCAGCAACCATATGCACGATTTGCGAGAGCATGGTGTCTTTGCCTACCCTCTCTGCTTTCATGACAAAACTCCCTGTCTGGTTCATCGTGCCGCCGATTACTTTGTCATCCGGCTCTTTCTTCACAGGCATGGACTCGCCTGTAATCATGGATTCATCAACAGAACTACTTCCTTCAACTACAATTCCATCAAGCGGGATTTTCTCACCGGGCCGGACACGCAAACGATCTCCAACCTGAATTTGATCAAGCGGTACGTCTTCTTCCTCACCATTTTCATTGATACGACGGGCTGTTTTTGGTGCCAGATCAAGAAGCGCCCTAATCGCGCCGCCAGTTTGTTCTCTGGCTTTTAACTCCAATAACTGGCCTAGCAACACGAGAACCACAATCACAGCGGCGGCTTCAAAATAAACAGCAACTGCTCCTTCCGGCCCCTTGAATGCGTCCGGAAACAAGCCCGGTGCCAGTGTAGCGACAATGCTGTATAACCATGCAACGCCTGTACCGATGGCAATGAGCGTAAACATATTGAGGTTGCGCGTTTTAAAGGACATCCAGGCACGCTCAAAAAACGGCCAACCTGCCCATAAGACCACTGGCGTTCCAAAAGCCAGCTGTATCCAGTTCGACATATGCGGCCCGGTCAGGTGAAGACCGAAAACATGTGCCCCCATTTCCATTAAAAACACTGGCAAGGTCAAGATCAGACCAATCCAAAAACGGCGGCGAAAGTCTGTTAGTTCAGGATTTTCGCCTTCTTCTCCCGTAATCGTCTCCGGCTCTAATGCCATGCCGCAAATCGGGCAATTACCGGGGCCTTCCTGACGGACTTCAGGGTGCATAGGGCATGTGTATATTGCGCCTGGTATAGCGGTTTCTTCTTCGCGGGGTTTGAGGTATTTTTCAGGATCATCAGCAAATTTCTTTTCGCATCCTGCTGAACAGAAATAATAAGAATGATCTTTATATTCCGTCTTATATTTACTGTTATCAGGATCAACTTTCATCCCGCATACAGGATCAAGCACAGATGTTTCTCCCGAATTCACTGTGGCATGGCCATGGTGGCAGCATCCTTTATAATTATGGTCGGTCATTATAAATCTCCTTGTAACTGCTGTTCATCTTTCCATCCCCCGCCCATGGCTTTAAATAAATCAATGCTGGCCGACAGGGTTTCAAATCTGGCGCGGGCATAGTTATCTTCGGCCTCAAGCATCATACGCTGTGCATCAAGTACATTTTGAAAATCCAAAACACTGAGTTCATACTGATTTTTTGCAATATCATAGGCTTTGCGCGCTTTCGAAGCCGATTGCCGTAAAGCGGTTTCCCGTTTTTGCGTTGTTTGGACCCGAACTATTGAATCCTCGGCTTCTTTAAAGGCCGATAAAACAGTTTGCTGATAATTTTCCGCCAATTCTTTTTGACGCGCAGTAACTTTCTTCAAATTCCCTTCCAGCCGTCCGCCCTGAAAAATAGGGGCGTAGACTGATGAAGCGAGAGTGAGCGCCGTTGCCGCAGGATCAAATGCTTTGATAAGGTTAGCCCCTATATTGACAGAGGGATAAAAGGCAGCGCGGGCTGCACCTATATCGGCATTGGCGGCTTTAAGTTGCGCCTCCAAGACCTTGATGTCAGGGCGGCGTTCTAATAGAGAGGCAGGTTGTAAGACGGCAATTTCGGGCAGCATCATGCCTTTTAAACTGACGCCTTTAATATCAAAGCTTTGTGGCGGTTCGCCTACAAGTAAAGCCAAAGCGTTTTTAGACACAGCCAGCTCTTGTTCAATGCCAGCCAGTTCCGCTTTCGCATTGGACACCACCGTTTCCTGCTGGGCTATATCAAAAGATGTCCGCGCGCCGATTTGAAAACGGGCCTCGGCAACTTGGAGAAGCTCTTTGGTACTTTGCAGGTTGTCCCGCGCAATTTGATAGCGTTCCTGCAAATTCAGCACATTTAAATAAGTTTGCGCCACATCCCCCATAATCACAAGGGCAAGCGCGTCATACGCATATTCACTTTCTTTAAGCGCCTCTATAGCAGCGGCTTTTTGTGCGCGGTTGGCTCCGAACAAATCAAGTTCGTAACCGATCCCCGCATTTACAGTGTATTGAGGAATACCGTTATTGCGCATATCCGTCACATTCATAGGCACGGTCGAACCGCTCATATAAGCCGCAGTGACGCTCGCAGACGGTAGTAACTCGGCTCCAGCCATTTGTAAATCACCCCGCGCCTGCTCAACCCGATGGAGAGCCGCCTGTAAATTATTGTTATGGGACAAGGCTTTTTGAATAAGAAAATCCAACTCCTCGGAATTATAGTTTTTCCACCAGTCTACGGCTATTTGCGCATTCTCACCTTGCGCCAGTGAAGATCGCCAAGCTGGTGTCTGGACATCGGGACGGACATAGTCAGGCGTTAGCGAGCAGCCTGTCACAAACAAAGCTGCCGCTAACGATGATAATAATAAGCCGGATTTTCTCATGTTGGCTCCTTCAATGCGCGTGGCCGGAATGATCATGGGGTTCGGAGTCATTGGTACTCTGACTGTCCATACCTTGGCTTTTATGCTCATGCCCGCCGCTTTCTTCATGATCTTGAGTTTCACTACTGCCGCCATGTGCGTGTGCGCTGTGATCATGCGAACCTGTATCCGGCAAAGACATCACGCCTGTTCCGTGACGATAGACCAACTCGCCGCCTTTATATCCGGTCACAGCTAGAGCTCCGGAAGCCAGCAGCAATAAAACGGTGAAGATCGCCGTCGGAGCAGCTTTGCGATGCTTGAACATGCTCCATGCTGCGAGAACGGCGAACACACCCGCCGTTCCCAAAGCCCAGTTCCGATGGTTCATCATGGCCGCATGACTTTGTGCATCATGATCCACAGTGCCCGCAGCCTGAAGACCTGCTATCACAGTGCCGACCGTTATCAATGCACCGACCCATAAATTCCATTTCCCGACAGTGTAGAAAACGTCCTTTTTAGTGATTAATCCTGCCAGATAAAACAGCGCAGAAATACTGAGCAGCGCGATAGTGAAATGCACAAATATCGGATGCCAGTTGGGTATGATTTCTATATTCATTACGATATCTCCTTAATGTTGATGATCGTGGCCATCTTCTTGAGGTTGAGTATTATTATTTTCCATTTTTTCAATGACATACGTTTGGTCTTTAAGTTTTAAAAAGAAGCGTACGTTATCGCCTTTTTCAAAGCCGGAAAGATCAACGGACTCCGATACAGGAATATCCATGGTCATTTCAGGCCATTGCAAAGCCGGTATAGGACCGTGCGTGACATTCACCTTGTTATCTGAAATCGCATTCAAAGTGCCTGTGCCTTCGGTAAGCTCCGATGTGTCATGTTCACTGTGCATCATCTTGTCATGCATCATGCCTTCATGACCGTCCATCATATGATCATGATTATCAGCAGCGGCTACCTTATATTTATCCAGATTAACTGAACTTTCGAAGTAATAGACTTTACCTTGATTATCCTCGCCAATGACGGCCTCTGCCTTGTCCACTTGCACGCCGCTGACCGGATCGACTGCGCTGCGAATATCCGTGTCTTTTTTCAGGCGGGCTTCACACATCGAGCAGCATCCAAAATATGTTTTTCCGTCAACTTCAACTGCGATTTGTTCTTTATCAAAAGTTGTATCGTTCACCATACAAACGTATTTGGCCTCGATAGGTTTAAGCGTATGCGATGTCTCGGTTGCCATTGCAGGCATGGCAATTATCGCCATAAAGAGAGCTAAAAATAGGTGTTTCATGAGGGTTTCCTTTCATTTTCAGTTTGGGTTTGGTTGGGTAGTTTTAAATGCCACTGCATATACAGGGCATAAAGAACAGGGATTAAGATCAGCGTCAGAACTGTGGTGCTCAACATACCGCCGACCATAGGAAGAGCAATGCGGCGCATGACATCCGCGCCGGGCCCATCGGTTAGAAAGATAGGTACAAGACCTAAAATAATCGTGCTAACTGTCATGAGTTTTGGACGTAGGCGTTGAATAGCGCCGTTTCTCACATTCTCCAGCAATTTTTCAAAACTGTCCGGCCAGTGTTCGCGCATTTCGTGGTCGATATAAATCAGCATGACAATAGCAGTTTCCACAGCAATACCTGCCAAAGCGATAAAGCCGACCGCCACGGCCACTGATAAATTATATCCGGCCAGCCACGTCCACCAGACCCCGCCTATAACACCGAAAGGCACTGAGAGCATAATAAGGAGCGTCCGGTCCCATGTACCGAAATGCACATATAGTAAAATCATAATAATCAGCAGAGTGGAAGGAATAGCGATTTTAAGACGCTCATTAGCGGTCTGCATCTGCTCAAACTGTCCAGAGAGCTTGAGCGTATAACCGGAGGGTAGTTCCAGTGTTTTTAAAGACTCCTGTAAGCGCGAAATATATGTGCCGATATCCACACCTTCTATATCGACGAATACCCAGCCATTCAGACGCGCATCCTCGGACTTGATCATGGAAGGACCTTCGGCCAGCCGGATATCGGCCAGATCCGCAAGGGGTATTTGCGCGCCGTTTGGCGCGGCAACCAGAATATCTTCCAGATCGGAAATATGCTCTCTGAACGGCCTGTCATAGCGCACCATGATAGGATAGCGTTCCCGTCCGATCACAGCTTCATCGAGCATCATGCCGCCGAGAGCGGTCTGGATCACAATCTGCACGCTTGATAGCGAAACACCATAGCGGGCAAGCTCACGGCGGTCGGGAATAATTTCAATATATTTTCCCCCTACCACGCGGTCGGCTATGGCACTGCGCGTTCCTTCCACACCGCGCGCCATATGCTCTACGTCTTTGGCGATTTGATCAATCTTTTGTAAATCAGGCCCCGCAATTTTAATCCCGACCGGCGTTCTGATTCCCGTGGTCAGCATGTCGAGACGGATTTTTATTGGATAGCCCCAGCTATTCATCATCCCTGGCAAGCGCACTTTTTTATCAAGCTCAGCAATCAATTTTTCCGGTGTCATGCCTGCACGCCATTCCTCGCGGGGTTTTAGCTCAATCCAGGTTTCAATCATCGCCAGAGGGGCGGGATCAGTCGCGGTATCTGCACGTCCGGATTTGGCAAAGACGTGTTCGATTTCAGGCACGGTCATAAGCTGACGATTGGTTACTTGCAAAATCTCGCGCACCTTGGCTGGGGAAACGCCTGGCACTGTCATTGGCATGTAAAGCAGTCCGCCTTCATACAGCGGCGGCATAAATTCATGACCGATTTTGGTTACAGGGATGGCTGTGCTTAAAAGAGCAATGACCGATAAAGCGACCGTTGTTTTGCGCCATTTCAAAGCCAAATTCAAAAAGGGTTTATATAGAGCTATAAAAAAGCGGTTAATCGGATTCTCGTCTTCACGGCGTATTTTCCCGCGTATCAGCCAGAGCATCAGCACAGGCACGACCGTCACAGATAACAACGCAGCTGCCGCCATCGCATAGGTTTTGGTAAAGGCCAGCGGTGTAAACAGACGTTCCGATTGCCCGGTCAGCGCAAAGACCGGCAGAAATGAAACCGTGATGATCAATAAAGAGAAAAACAATCCAGGCCCTACCTCTTTTGCCGCCTGAATGAGCAAGTTGCGTTTTAAATTTTTATCAGCATTATCGGGCAATGAAGAAAGTTTACGATGGGCGTTTTCCACCATAACAATTGAGGCATCCACCATTGCGCCAATGGCAATTGCAATGCCGCCGAGTGACATGATATTGGCTGTGATTCCTTGTCCGGCCATAATAATAAACGCCGCCAATATACCGAGCGGTAAAGTAATAATAGCAACCAGAGCGCTCCGCGCATGTAATAGAAAAAGAAAAGTTATCAGAGCAACCATCAGGCTTTCTTCCAAAAGCTTGTGCTCTAAATACTCAACAGAGCCTTCTATGAGCTTGCTGCGGTCATAAACAACTTTCAATTCGACGCCCTCCGGCAATCCTTGTTTGACGGATTGCAGCTTGTCCTTGATATCTTCTATGACACTCAAGGCATTCGCACCGGGCCGCATAACAACGATGCCGCCAACTGCTTCGCCAATACCGTTTAGTTCTGTAATGCCGCGCCGGATGGATGGGCCTTCTACGATGCGCGCAACATCGCCAAGAGTAACAGGTGTTCCTTCCACGCTTTTAAGAACGGTTTGCTCTAAATCTTCCGGCTTTGTGACGTATCCAAATGAGCGGATCAGATATTCAGTTTCCGCCATTTCCAGTGTGCGTCCGCCCGTTTCTTTATTAGCCCCGCGTGTAGCCTGAATGACAGTATCCAAAGTTATATCGAAGGCACGCAGCTTGTTCGGATCGACCAGAACCTGAAACTCTTTAACAAATCCGCCGACACCCGCCACTTCAGCAACACCATCTACTGTGGCTAGCTCATAGCGAACAAACCACTCCTGCAGGCTTCTAAGTTCTGCCAGATCGTGCTGACCAGTCCTATCATAGAGCGCGTACTGAAAAACCCAGCCCACACCTGTTGCATCCGGCCCGAGCTGTGGATCGGTGCCTTCAGGCAAATTGCCGCGCACTTGCGAAAGCGCTTCCAGAACGCGGCTGCGCGCCCAGTACATATCAACATCATCCTCAAAGACAATATAAACAAAAGATGTACCGAACATGGAAAATCCGCGCACGACTTTTGTTTTCGGCAGACCCAGCATCTGGGTAGATAGAGGAAACGTAACCTGATCTTCAATGACCTGTGGCGCCTGGCCGGGAAAATCCGTCCTGATAATCACTTGCGTATCGGATAAGTCTGGAATGGCATCAAGCGGAATTTTATTGAGCGAAATGATACCTGCCGCCAACAATGCTAGTGCACCGAGCATCACAAAGAAGGTATTGGCCACCGACCAGTCTATGATCTTGGCCACAAAACTTTGCGACGGGTCGTGTGACAGGTCTTTTTCAGGCTTAATGGACATGTCCGCCCTCCATATTCATAGCGGGTGAAGAACCCTCATCTGCGTCTGATCCCATCTCAGGCATAACCATATCACCATGATCATGGCCCATATTGGCCATACCGCCGCGAAGGTTACTCTCCGCATCGATCATAAACTGGCCGGATGAGACAATCCGCTCTTCAGCTTCAAGACCGCTTGTGATTTCAGTCAGCCCATTCGCGGTTATGCCGGTTTCAACCATGCGGGGGCGGAATTTCCCGTCGCCAAGCGCTTCAATCACGTAGGAACCGCCTTCGCCATAGAGAACCGCGTCTTGTGGGACTGCCAGTCTCTTTTCCAACTTTCCTGTCAAGGTAACATTGGCATAGGTTTCCGGCTTTAACGCACCGTCAGGGTTATCGGCCACAACACGAACTGTGACCGTACGGCTGTCCGGATTGGCGATGGGGTGAATAAAATCAATAGTACCCTGAATTTTTTTGCCTGTTTCGGAAAGCGCGATGTCTGCACGATCTCCTGCTTTTAAAAACTCTATATCGCGCAGCGACACTTCGGCATTGAGCCAGACTTTAGAGAAATCCTGCAATGTCAAAACGCGCGCGCCTTCCCCCATATACATACCCGGCCTTGCTTCCAGCATCGTCACCGTCCCATCCAAAGGCGCGTAAAACGGCGTGGCCTCCATCATTTTTCCGCCTTTTTTAAATTCGGCTATGGCTTTATCGTCCATCCCGTAAAGCCGGAGACGCTGTTCCGCTTTGCCTGTGCGACTGCCTATCAGGTAATCGGATTGCGCGGACATGAGATCGGGGCTGTAGAAGGTAAATAAGAGATCACCTTTTTTAACATTATCACCAATAGCGCTTGTTGCCAGATCCACTATCCATCCATCTTCCCTGACGGTTACGGTATGTTCTAAGCGTGTGCTTGCCGCAATTTTACCGTAGGCGCGGATTGATTTCCCAAATTCTTCTAGTGAGACTTGAGCCGTTTTAACACCAAGGGCCTGAATATATTCCGGCGTAATGACGATTGCATTTTCATCAATTGTCCCGCTTTCATCACCGGACGCACTGGTTTTTTCTGTCTGTTTGGGGACAAGAGACATACCGCAGATCGGACATGTATCACCAGCTCCGCCTTCTATATGCGGGTGCATAGGGCAGATATAAACCTCTTCTGCCGCATAAACGGGATTTATAAATAAAAGTAGTAATAAAAACGCTAAAACACGCATGCCAAAAGCTCCTTTCTTTAAGGCGTAAAAAACCGTAAAAAGGAGCGTGTTTAGATGCGCATACGCTGCGTTGAGAGATAAAGATCAATATTGTTGAAATGAGAAAAAGCAACATTAATAGGCGGTCCGCGTATCAGTCGTGTCATTTGCGGATGCAGATTATACAAAGCTGTCAGATTAGCCCATGAAAAATCAATCTGATCCAGGGTAAGATCGGGCGTAAAATCAATATTTTGATCAACATTAAATAAGTCTACATTTAAGCAATCCGAAGAAAGCATAGGTGTGTGTGGGTTTTTGTCTTCAGATGATTTATCACCATGACAAGGCATTGGAGCAGCATCTTTAGTAGTATTTTCAGTTTGTGCAGCTTCAGCCATAATCGGACAAAAAGACATTGTGCACGCTAATGAAAGCGTGAAAATTATCAATGCCATAAATGCCGAAATAGATTTTCTCATAATGCTTTATAATACATCATTCGAATTAAAAGTCTATAAAGTTACTAAATACTCTGCCAAACCCAATATAGAATAAGGCCAATCACGCGCCATGGCAGGGCAAAGAAAAATGCAATACGGATGAAATTAAACCTCTTCACGATCTGATAGAGGTCTAAGCTCAGACACATTGCGCACAATATTTTCTATGAAGACATTAGGCCGCTCATTGGCCTCCGCTTCTCGCGGAGCTTTATTATCTTCTGGAATAAACGGGTGATGCATAAAAAAACTCATGGCTGAATTTTAAGATCAACATCGCGCTCATTACAGTATTCAGGAAACATCGCCTTGCGAAGGCTGTCATTTCTTGACTGAAGCGCTGCTTTATAACAATCACCATCATTTTTAATAAGATTAATGCTCATTTTTTATACCTCTAAGTAATTCAAGTACTTGATTTTGTATAATTAAAATATGCGCTTGTTTCATTCGCCTGCTACCCACGATATTTTGCTTTGTATCAGCTCAATATTCATATCACTAACGGCATATTGCTTTGCAAGCTCTGGCCAATTGGACAGGCTAGATTTTGTGGTCTCAATAATCTCAAGTGCACGATCTTTTTTGATTTTCGCTTCATCTGCCAATTTTAACAGATGTTTTGTATCAGGGTTTTTGCCTTCGCCCATCACAAGCGTGCTTTGTTCACCGCGGGGGCCAGATGAGAATGTGAGGTCATAGGCAGGAGAGAGTTTCCACCTTCCTTGGCTATCCATTAAATAGCTGAAGTTTTTAGAATGATCGTCGCGGTTGTGAGCAAGAACGTTAAAAACAGCCAGTTGATAAAGTTTTTCAACCTCGCGCACATCACGGGTCAGAATACCAGTGAGCGCAATCAAATCTTCATAATCCAATGAGGGTGTGCGAAAATCTGAATGCAATAATCCGCAAGCCGTGTGCATGTGGTATCGTTTATCACCATCACGGTCAAACCGCTTAATCGCAAAATATCCTGCGCCACGCTTGGCTTCGAAAAAGTGAACATCGGGCATCGCAATGCCTGCATCTTTTGCCATCAGGGCATATACATATTCAATGGCACCGGCATCTAGCCCATCTTGGCTATTTGGGAATTTGACCATCCATGGCGCATAGCCTGAGGGCAAATCATGGACGCCATGAATAATATGCTCCCGTTTATCGTCTACACCAATAAGCGCTTTTGGTCGTGCACCCGCCGAAGATCCGTTCAAAGCGATCAGCTCAGCCAATACGTCATCCGATGTTCCGTCCAAAACCTCTTGTGCCTGCGTTGCAAGGTTATCAAGGTTTATATCGCCTTGTGTATCTTCTGCGCTGTGGTCAGGTTCAAATACAAGAGCACCAAGAGCATTTGATCCCACATGCGCCAAGCGATCCAAAGGTTTAATATCTGAGGGTAATATTCCTTGTGATCTTATAAAACGATCAAACAATAGCCTTCCCCAGCCGTCAGGCAAACTGTCGTTAAACACACCCGGCAAACCTTCAAAAAGGTCATAATCAAAGCTTTGTAAACCTGGTTGTAACGGCAAGCGCAGCGGTGATATTTCTATTCCACTTTTTATAAAAGCACTATTATATTCAAAATAAATCTTGTGCTCACGTACCGCCAATCTGCCTACATCTTGTACACTTTCGCCAAAATTTATACCTACTCTTACTTCCGATACGGATAGATAATTTTTCATTTACGCTTTCCTCTTTTGCGTATTGGAACGCTATCTGATTCCAGCACCTCGTCGATAGATGAAAAACTCTCTTCTTTGATTTGTGTGGCTTTAAGAATATCTTCCAATCCACCAAGCACCATTTGAAGCTTAAGAAATGATTCCAGGGATAGAGTGCCCGTGCGTTCGAACTTGCGGAGAGTGGGCAATGCGACACCAGAGCGCTCAGCAAGGCCTTCCTGCGTCAATTCCATTTGTAAACGTCGCGCGCGTGCTTGTTCTGCGATCCTTTTTTGTGCTTTTGCGGGCGTTATAAGTGATACCATTATATCTTCAATATTATTTATTTCCTACATAATGATATTATAGTATCATTAGCCAAAAATATCAAATACAGTTTCTAATTCCGAAACCTTCAAAAAATTGATCTCGAACATTTATAAAAAGGAGGAGCTAATTAGATCAGCTATATACTCTGCCAAACCCAATAAAGAACAAGACTTATGACGCCCCAAGTGAGCGTAATGAAAAATGCGATGCGGATGAATATGCCAAGAGCGCCTAAAATACCCCCAACAATGACTGCCGGAATAATAGTTGATGCAAACCGCGCCCATTTTGGCCATTCATCGGGAATAAACTCCTGAATATTATAGCCGGTAAAGAAAGCAGCCGCGATAAAGACCCAGAAACTCCACACGCCGATTGCATGGAACTCGTATTCCTCTTCATCCATAAAATCATTGCCAACGCGTCTATATGCCATGAGTTAAACCTCTTCACGATCAGATAGAGGCTTTAATTCTGACATATTACGCACAATATTTTCCATGAAGGCATCAAGCCGCGCATTGGCCTCTGCTTCTCGCGGGGCTTTATTATCCTCTGGAATAGACGGGTGATGCATGAAAAATTCATGGCTGAACTTTAAAATCAGCTCTTGCATGAAGGCCAGATCACGCGCTGTTTTCTTGCGGTGCATCGCCAAAGACGCTGAAAACTGGTTATACAGCTTTACAAGATCAGCATCACGGTCATTACGGTGTTCAGGAAACATCGCATAACGAAGCCCATCATTCACAATCGCAGAGACATTGGGGTTATGAGAGACTTTCATCTGCTTTTCCAATGCTTCCCAAACTTCCGCATCAAAATAAACTGTCTTTTGTACCCGTTTGGCTTTGGCCATGTTTATAGCTCCATTTCATTATCATCATCACGCCCGCGTGAGGATTGTTGTTCTTGCTGTTTTTGCTGTTCAGCAGCGCGCATTTCGAATAGTCCGCGCTCGATTTCACTAAACTGAACCTTTTGCCCTTTTTCAAGATCGGGGGCTTTATCAATCCGCGCCATCTGCAACTCTTTTCCGCGCATCGCAACCGCCCATTTGCCTGTCTCAAGCTCTGTATAGCCAAGATAGGTATATGACTGATCGGACGAGACTTTATGATCGTTGAAGGTAAGACCGGCTTTTGTGGCCAGGAATTTACCCTCTTCATGAACTTCCATGACGCTGAGGTCGCGCATTGCTGATTTCTTCATGCCAAAGTCGCCGTTAGACTGGATCATCGCGAGCTTATGATCAACGAGCCATTCCTGACGTTTTTGAAGTGCTAATTCCAATGATTGATCGGTGATACTGCGATCTCCCTTGCTTCTCTTATATAGCTCTTTATCCAGCCAGGTTTTCTTTTTCGCATCCGCCATATCTTCCGGTGCATGGGATGAGAGAATATCAAGCTTTGGATAGAACCGCTTTTTCTCGCGCGCATTAATTTTGGCAGAGATTTCTTTGCCCTTTTCGATCACATCATCAGGAATTTGATAACGCCCCTGCCCTAATTCTCTAGCAGCTTCATTTGCAACCAGTGTTTCAATACGTTTGATATGGGATTGTAAGTAAGGCTCTCGAACATCTTCATCAATATAAGACTGCTCGGCTGATATATAGGCGCGGTGTTTTTCAATATCATAAATACCCTCATTCTGGGCTGCGATCAGCGCGATATTGTGATCGGCCTTACCGGTTGAATGATCAAATGGACGAACCCGCACAAGGCCGCGCTTATTTACCTCATCATAATTAAAAGCTTCGCCAACTGGAACGTAATGTTTACCGCCTGATAGAGATTCAACAACGATGTATTTCTTGTCTGTTAGCTCATCGGCTGGCCCTTTATCCAAAACGCGCCCTTCAATGACCCGCCCCTCTCCGGCCTTCAAAGAATAGACCTCCAGATCATCCAAGCCCTCAACACGCTCATAAAGCTTTTTAATAACATCATTGCGCGTGGCAATGCTGGCCAAGACATCTCTATACCCTTCTTTCAATGTATAAACGCCCGGAGGATTTTCGACCGCCATACCGCTTGATGCCAGATAACGCAGACGCCCTTTCAGGACTGATTCATAATGCGCCGATTTACCGAAATTATTGTCTTTGCGGACATCGATTGTCTGATCGTCGCCAACCTGTTTTTCAATAAAGCGGTCTAAAGAAGTGACACGCAGCGCGTCTACTTCCTTCTCCAATCCTTTTTGAATGTCTTCGATTGAGCGCTCGCCCAATAACTCGGTTGCAATCTCCTGCGCTCTTGCGCGAATACCAAAAGCGATATAATCGCGGGCCATCACCAGATCCTCACCGCGCGCATCTTTGCCCCGAATAATTACATGCGCATGAACATCATCGGTATCATAATGAACTGCCGCCACCCATGAGAGTTTGGTCTTAAGATCACCCTCGACACGCTTCATAACTTCACAAACATAGCCTCTGAAATCTTCGATCTCATCACCCCGTTCCGGCGAGAGTATCATCCGAAAATGGTGACGATCATTTTTGCATAACTCGAAGAAATCCTGGCGCTCTAATCCCTCATTTTTAGCATCAAAAAGGATGGCTTTTTCACCATCCTCCCCTGCCCTGTTTCGGCTGATGTAATGGATGTGATGATAGAGATTCTGACCGCCTGAATTGGCACCCGCTCCAACACCCTTAGTCTTGTTCTTCACTGGATTGATTTTCACGACCACGCGCTGCGCTGATGCCAAACCTGCAAATGAATTACCGCGCATCAATCCTGATCTTCGTTTAATCCTCGATGCGCCCGACTTCACTTCGCCATGACGATTGAGCTTTTTAAAGAACGCTTTTCTTGGGCTATCTCTGGTCACGATCAATGGCCGGGAAACGCCATCGCTCCCCGTAAAATTCTCAGCCCTGATCCGATCTAAAAACATCAACTTCGCTTTCCAAACTCTCATAAAATCTCAATTTTACGCCCTATTACTATACAACTTATTTAAACTTATAACAAGTATTATTAACGCGTATATTATACAATAATAACAATAAGTTCATATAAATATAATTTATATCTTTTATCTTGTATTAGTCTAATATCTAACAAACGCACTTCACTATGACATTTGAACTCTGCCCTATCCGCTTTCGCCTTAACCTGTTTGCAAGCTGTGCATTGCTGTAAATTCAAAGCACAAAAAACGCCCTCATCATTTCCGACAAGAGCGCATTTCGAACAAGAAAAAGCCCCGCTAATTGCGGGGCTAAAGTGAGTTAGTTTTGGCGTGACCAGATTAAAATATACTGGTCGTCTTTTTGAACCAGATTGGCGTAAATCGGATTTGGAAATTCCGGCGCATCAATCTGAACGGAGATATATGGATTTTGATTATCGCTAATCTTATTCCACCCTGCCCCTGCTTCGAAGCTTCCGATTTTGGCTCTGAAATCAGGCTTATTATCATTTGCTTCCGCATCACCGATGGGCTGTAATTTGAGATGAACATTGAGGGTCGCTGTTTTCAGTTTTCCTTCAAAACTTCCATTCTCTTGTTTTTTCATATTCGCTATAATTGACATTGTATTTTCCTTTTCTTGATTATCACCAGAGCAACACCTTATTGCCCTTTCTGATGGCATAAAATTCACTGGCCGGCTTCGACGCGTCACAGAATAAATTTGTCACCGCGAGGAATTTGAGCGAATGCGAAAAGGGGAAATTTATTCTTGAAGCATAGGCGAAGGCAGGTCAGTTAAATTGCCCAATCTTGAAAGGCATAAGGCTGTTTGGTCGATAATTCCCAAAAAAGGAAATCGTCAGTATTATTGGAAAATGGAAAATCTAGGTTTTGAGTTGAGAGGTGAAATCCATGCTGCCATGTAATATCGCTATCAAATAAACAGTTTGGTCTTCGATACGATAAATCAGACTGTGTTCGCCAATTTTGTAAGCTCGATAGATCTGGGGAATATCGGGGCGCACATGGCCATATAATTTCGGGTTTTCTTCGAGTTTTCGTAAAGCTTCTTTCAGCATCCCTGTATAAATCCAGACCTTTTTTTCACCATAGGTCTTGAGCGTGTATCGCTGAATGGATTTGAAATCTTTTTCTGCGCGCGCAGAAAATTCGATTTGGTAGTTTTCAGACATCTTCTTTCAAAACGTCCTCTGTCATACTATCCAGCATCTTGGGCGAATATTTTTTGGTTCGGCCTGCTTGAATATCAGCCTCCCCTTCCACAATAGCGCTATGAATAAAAGCCATTTGTTTTGAAGGTGTTTCATTGTTCATGTGCAAGCGTAAAGCATCTTTTACCACCTCGGCATATGTGCTGTATAATCCTGAGCCAATTAAACCTTTGACGTATGATTCATACGGATCACCTAAATCGATATTGGGCATTTTTACCTCCATAAAGCAGTTTTAAAGCATAAATAACACAATTATTGTATCATATCTGTATAGTTTTTCCAGTTTTTTCGAGTGTGTCCTTATAAACATCGTTCCAGTCCTGCCCTTCTAGGCATGGCCTGTGCGTTTCACACAATCCGTTAAAGCTCGATAACTCGATGGCTTCACGGATGCGCTTTTCAAACTTTTCGCCGCCTTGGTCATGGTCGGGAATAATGATAATGTGTTCCAGAGCTTCAAAATCGCAGATGAAAGCCGTAATAATTTCTCCCTGCTCTGGCGATAACCCACCCCCTGTAGCAGCATAGACAGCTTTTTCTCTATGATATAGCGCATGATAACTTAAAGCATCTATGACGGCTTCTGCCAAAATCAGCGTATTGTCATCCTTGAAAACATAAGAGCGCCATAGTGTTTTTTCGCTTCCTCTGACAAAAAGGGCTTTATCATGGTTTTTCAATTCAAGCCCGCAAACCTGCCCGCCCTTAAAATGCGGAAATGCGGCGTTCTGATAGCGGTCTGTAAAAACGCGCCCTACAAACCGTTTATCTGTCAAAAGGGCATCTGTAAGCCCTCTACTGGCCAAATAACGATGCTTATGGACAGGTTTTAGAGATTTGAAAATTCCCCCGATACGTGCGGGGTCATATTCCTGTGGGGCAACCTCACGCACATAACTTTTTGCATCTGGCAATAAGACACCGCCGCCAATCCAGTTTTGAAGGTCGCGGCCTATTTCACCCATGCTTTTATGAGTGCGCTTTTGAGCAAAATCAATAATTGTGCCGTTGTCATCATCGTCTGTGACTGAAAAATAAACCCAAAGATTACCACGCCTTGAAATTATAACTTTATCGCTGTCTTTTCGCATGGCTATGGATGAGCGTGTGCTTTTCTTACGGTCTACCTCATAGCCTAGATGCGCGGCATACTGGGTCAGGTTTATCTCTGTTTTGAATTTTGAATAATCAAGCTGTGTCATATCCTGCCCTCCCCTTAATATTCTGTGGGGAGTAACAAGACATTGTTCACACAATAGAACTTGATGCTGGCAAGCGGAAAATCAGTGTAGAGAATGCTTTCAGAATATAGCTCGTTGTAATTGCCATCTGTGCAAATAAGCCTTGCCCCCTGCCCTTCTACATTCTTTTTCAATTCCCAACTGCAAAAATCCTCGCCTGATAGTTTTGGGACACTGGCCTGACACGCAAAAATCTTATCCAAAAGCCAATAAGCTTCGCCATGTTCTGCAACATACTGAACGCCTTCGGTATATAGATAGGTTCTAAAGGCGGGATGTCTGTACCAGACTTCTGTGCCGTAAAAATTGGACAAATCCTGCTCACGCAGCGTTTTTCGTTGATTGCCGTTAAGTGATTGCGTTTGTTGGTCTGTCATAGCGAACTCCTTTTCCTTTTAAATTGCGCCTCGAAACATACTTTTTTCGAGGCGAGCAGGAATCTGCTCGCTAAGCGGGAGGAGATTGTCATGACCCGGCCTTGCCGGAGGGGGATCACCCGCCTTGCACAAGTCGAAGACGCGGAAAGGTGGGGATACCGGCAAGGCAGCCGAAGGTGAGCGTCAGCGAAGGTCTTGATAATCGGGCCGAAGCGGCCTCTTTAAAAACAAAAGACCGTTCCTATAAGGAATGGCCTTGCCATGAATGCGTTAAGGATCGTTACCCTATGGGCCGAAACTCGGGCATCCGAGGTTCGGTGAACTTAGCAGCCCGAAGTGGCCTCGGCCGCTTGGGGGTGCTTAGTGAATAGAGCCTGACCTTGGGCTTGTCAAAGCACAAGGAAACGCCCTGACCCTAGCGGGTCTTACGGGCATCTACCAGATCGGCTTCATCAATATCAAAACCCAAAGCCTTTAAACCGCGCATAACGATGACACCTTGAGGCTCCCTACTCTCTTTGGTCGCATCCCATAGAAGATCCCAAACATATTCAGGCATCGATAAAGAAGATTTCTTGCGCTTCTTGGTCGCATCCTTCTTTTTCTCGACTTTCAGGCTTGGATAATCCTTTGCCCCTTCTGATAAGCGTTTTTTCAGCTCGTCCGCGTTACGGTTTTCCGTGCCGACATTCGGAAGATTCTTTAAACTTGGTTTTGCCATGATAGTCCCTTTCATAAATGACTAATTAGAGAAGTACAGAAGTAAAGACTTCACTACTTATGCCGCTTGTTTTTGCAGCTTGGCTTCCTCTTTCAAAACTTTATCGATTTCCTTGCCCAGATTTGTGAAGTCTTCAGCAGCAGGACTTTTAGGTTCTGTGCGCATGACGGTAGTACCGTAGAAACGCGCCTGTTTATGGGCTTCGCGCTGTCCGATAGTCGTGCGGAAAATCTTGATATTGTTAATCTCCTCAAACTGCTTTGCGGCGTGCTCCAGAACAATCGTACCTTTGCGTGTTTGAGACAGCAGAACACGATATTTAATATCGCGCTTGGCAAGCTTGCCTGCACTTTTAACAGCCTCGATTGTGTTGATCGCTTCATCAATATCATCTTCGGAAGGCTGCGCGGGAACGATAACCAGATCAGCAATACCGGCTGCATATAAAAGTGCCCTACTCCGAACGCCCGCAACATCTATTAAAACAATGTCATGCTCCTGCGCGGCCTGCTCGGCCGCATCAATAATCTGCTCTTCATCCTCTAATGTCTGAAGGCTTACCCCTGCAAACGCATCATCAAGGGCTTTCTTATTGTACCATTTGGAGAGATTTTTGTTCGGGTCAGAATCGAGCATGGCGACTTTCTTGCCCTTTAAAGCCCAATAATCAGCAAGGTTGGCAACTGTATTGGTTTTGCCAGGGCCGCCTTTTGAGCTGGATAT
The DNA here is from genome assembly GCA_012960465.1 of Rhodospirillales bacterium. Lineage (GTDB taxonomy): Bacteria > Pseudomonadota > Alphaproteobacteria > Rhodospirillales > UBA2165 > TMED23. The sequence goes on from DUBF01000160.1 coordinate 49,078, forward strand.
AGCGATAATATATGACATTGTTTAGCTCCTTGGATAAAGGTGTGAAGTAGTGACTTATTCTTGACGGTAAGTCGGCAGGTAATCTCGTGATGAGTTATTGACTTACCATTTAGAGTATATAGCGACTTGCCCTCTTCGTAAAGTACCATTCTATTGATTTAAAGAAGTAGCTATTTACCGTCTTAATGAAATACAGAAGAGTGTAAGTAGGGTCTTCTCTATGTCGCTATCTCTTTACCTTCTTACTTATGCACGTACTCTTTTATATGTACAGAGGTATAGAAAACCCTACTTACTCCTTTTGCGCTTCAACCAGAATGAGCAATAACAGTAGAGAATTCACCTGTCGGCGCGTCATGATGATAAATCGTATAATCCAGAGTTTTCTTCACAGGGTCATACGTACCTCGAAACGTCCATTCTGCTGTTTTGGGAAAGGCTTTTTCTATATAGCATTCTGCATTATCGGCCTTAATTTCGGCATGGCCTGATAAATGTCTCCAGCCCATATTCCGGCCTTCTACATAGAAAAAGCCTTCGGGTGATATGTCATCCAATATGGCTTTAAGCTGTTCTTTAAAATCATCGAATTCCCATTCCATAACTTGCGTATCAGATATTGCCATAGAAAATGCTTCATCTTCCGTTTCAGCAATCTCTGCGGCCAAAAATTCGGCAGCGCGCGCGTTGGCAATTTCAATTTCATCCCATGTAATAGTTTGTACATTTTGCATGATTTGTTCCTTTATTTGATTTTGAGAGTAGGGGGCTTAAACAGATATTGGCCATTCGGGGCATTCAGCGCGGCGGGTATGAATTCCCACCAAGCGCAATAACCTGCGCCGTTCAAAACATCGACTTGATGTTTGCAATCTTCACGGTTGTTCCAAATTGAATGTGTTTTTTCGCCTGACCCTGTGTCAATAAATACGAGATAAGTCATAATTTGCTCCTGATATAAGGGGGCAGGGGCGTAGCCCTCCTTTCGATTTCTTAATCTTGATTGGTGAATGAAAAGAGGTAATCGGCTGCTTTTTGTGCCTGTGAGCTGGCCGAAAAAATAAATTTTTTATCGTCCTTCAAGGCTTTCAGCCAGTTTTGTATATAAATGGCGTGGTCTTCTCTGGGGCTGGATTCTACGCCTGTGGACGCGCAAAGCATGGCGGCGCCAAGTTCTGCAACCAATTCCTCAAAAGCATAATCTTTTGAAGCAAATTTATGTTTCTGGTCACGGTTTAAGCGCTTTTCCGCGCCTGTCCAGTGGACAAGCTCATGAAATGCTGTGCTGTAATAATTTTGTGTTGCTGTTGAACCGCAGGTATCCTTAAAGAATTCAGGGCTTGGCAAATTGATAAAATCATCCATGACGCTGTAATAGGCACGGCGTTCATCAAAGCGAATATCTGCGCCTGATGCGTCAATTAGATGGTCTGCGGCGGAAATAGCCTGTATATCGTTCGGCTCAAAATTATCTTGGGGCAGGGTATATCCTTCAACCTGATCGGCATTAAAGACAGTTGAATATTTGGCAAACATAATTTGCTCGCGCTGTTCATTGTCTTCGGTTGGCTCGACTTCTATGGATTTCCAAAAAACAATCTGGCGGCCTTTCTCGCCCTTTTTTACCTGTGCGCCCATATCCTGCCATTGTTTATAAGTTGCCCATGTTCCGCTTGAATAGGCGCTTTTCATCTGGTGCGCCCATAGCAAAGGCACATTGATACCGTGATAATAATTTCCCGTGCGGGCGTTCTGGGGAACAATCGAACAACCATGCCAAGGCAATTCAAAGTCATCTGATAAACCTTGCTCCAAGGCTTCAATGATTGTGTCAGTAACGGATTGGTAAATATCGGTGCGTTTCATCTTCTTTTCTCCTTAAAATGTGTGTTGCACTTCTTTCCTAGAAGTGCCGTGAAACGGCTTAAGAAGCGGCTGGAGCAGTCAAGGGCCCACAAAAACGGAGGGAGATCACCCGCCTTGCACAAGTCGAAGACGCGGAAAGGCGGGGATACCGTTTTTGTGCGCTTTAGCGGCCCGAAGGGAGGTCTTGACGGATACAGCCAAGATCAAAAAAGACGGCCATGCTGCCTGAGAAAGGCAAGCGTGGCCGGTGTCCAAGAAGCGTCGAAAGTCTCCATAGACAGGCTATTGCAACGCTCCACATGGGCGGGGATTCCTGCAAATGTCAGTTGCAAAAAGCACATATGATACGCAATTTGACTGATATCCTGAGCGCTTACGAGTAAATGGGAGGAGGGGTCATAACCCATTTCTGCAATAACCTTAGCCGCCGCTAATATCATCCCGCCTGCGCCTGATGCAGGCTCATTCAGCGTTATAAAGCCTTTTTCCTTAATGGCGGTCTCTGCCCCCTGTAATCCAATCACAGCCATCATTCGAGAGACAGGCATCGGCGTAAAAAACTGACCTGTTTTAGCATCAAGTGCATTTAATTCAGCAGCGGCCTGTCCGAGAAAGTCTTGTCCGTCCATCACACCGCGCCAAACCATAGCCATAAGACGGGGATATGCTCTAATCGTGTCTTTATCACGATATGTTTGAACGATATTCATATAACGCTCTTCAAGGTTTTCGGCGCGATCTGGGGATGCTGTCAATTTTGCATAGGCGCAAAAGGCCAGTTCACAAAAATCCCTGAATTTTTCGGATGAAGATTTTGAAGGGTCTAAACGTGATAAGTCTCTAATAAATTCTTGAATGCTCATGGTGAATTCCTAAAAAAGAAAAGCCGCCCGATATTTCGGGCGGCAAATTGGTAGAATTAAGCGGCCTCTTTGAAATCCTCGGCTGTATCGTCCAAGGTTTCATCCTGCTCGACCTGCTTCACATCAGGGTCAATCGCAGGGAAAGCCATAGCTTCTGGAATCCAGAATGTTGCTTTCAATTCGTCTTCACTGGGGCTTTCAAGTGTAAGAACGTGCTGAAAATGTTTGCTCATTGAGGTCACAAGTTCTTTTTTCTTATATCCTGCAACATTGCCGAATTTCTGAAAGCACCCTGCCTCGGTAACAATCTGCTGTAATTGCACCTTGTTACGGCGTTTCAAAAAGGCTTCATCTGGTCGCCAGTAATTCCGCATATCAACACGCAAATCCTGGGCAACCTGATTGAAGATGCTGCCTTCATAAGTATCAAGCTGATCACAGAATAATTGCCCGAATTCCAAGGCATCCAGTGTCACCAAAAGGCTTTCTAAAACATCATCCGATAAGTCTTTGACAGCTTTATAGGCATCTTCTAGGTCATAGTTGAAAAGATAACCCAAATCGCGCCATGTAGCGTCTTCGGAGTCATGGCCGAAATGCGCCAATAAAGCCTTTGCCTGTTCATTGATAATTGCGAGGGCAGGGGAGGTTGTCTCTTCCTGCTCGAAATAGGACAGACAATCATGGTTTTTGAAACGATATAGCTTGTTTGCGACAGCAAGCTGTTTCGCAACCCTTGGGTTTTCAATCAAAGCCGATTGAACCGCGATACTTTTATGCATGGCCATATAACGGCGTAGCGGAGTAGGGTAAGTGGCTTTAGGCTTCACTTTAAGGCTATTTGCTGTACCTTCATCAGCCTTGGTTTTGATAAGCCCTTCATGGACTTCAACAGCACCGCTTGCCGATAACGAAACAATAACGCCTCCTGTCTCACCTTCTTCGGCGCGGCCATACTGCCAAGCACTGAAATAGCTCTCAACAAATTCCACCCAATCGGCTTTCTCACGATAGGATTCTGCTAGTTCTTCCGCCGCTTGCTTTTGCAAATCAAAGAATTGCTCTGCATCATTGAAATAGGTGTTATCATCCTCGCCTAAAAGGTCGGTTGTATACTCACCTGTGTAAAGCTCACGCTCAAAAATAGCCATAGAGAGGGTAGGAAGATCGCCCAGAATACGGTCTTTAATATCTTCGGCATCCCAATAACCTGATTTAGCCATATTGAGACAGCGTTCCTGCTCCTCAAATGTGCCAACACTCAATGCTTCTGCCTGTGAAAGGGTAATTTCACCTGTCTCAAGACATTCTTTGACTGTCTCACTTAACTGCATGAGAACAAGGCGACGTCTGACTGTATGTGCGCTTAATCCTGTTTGAGCGACAATATCATCAAGTTTTTCACCGTCCTGAACCAGTTTTGTTAGCGCTTGTGCTTCCTCCAATGGTGTAAGGTCTTGCCTTTGGATGTTTTCCATTGTGGCAATTCGCAAAGCCGTATCGGCATCGAGGTCGTCTTTAATTTCAACAGTAACCTCGTAATCTTTCGGCAAATCGCCATTTTCAACCAAAAGGCTGATAGCCCGAAAACGGCGTTCACCGCAGATAATAGGGTGTAATTTCTTTTTGCCCTTGGCTTTTCCGACAATCAGGTTTTGAAGCAATCCGTCAGTTTTAATAGATTGTGCCAAGCCAATAATTGAATCATCATCAAAGGCTTTGCGCGGGTTTGCATCCGAAACCTGAATTTTCGTGATTGGTAGTTTTGTGTAAGTCATAGTTTTTTCCTTTCGCTGATTTAGTTAAAAGTGCGTGTTGCACTTCTTTCCTATGAGCCGCGTAGCGGCACGAAAGCGGGGGAGATTTAAACCATGACCCGGACTTCCCGGAGGGGGATCACCCGCCTTGCACAAGGCGAAGCCGCGGAAAGGTGGGGATACCGGCAAGTCCGCCGAAGGTGAGCGTCAGCGAAGGTCTTGTTAAATCGGCCCGAAGGGGGCTAATTAAAACCTATCAAAACCCTTGCCATACATAGATTATTAACTAATTGAATGTAAGATTAATATATGCTATTATCTTACATATTGAGGTGATAAAAATGCTATCTACAGCGCAAAAAATTATGAACAGAATTAAGCGGAAAGGCCGTGGATGGGTCTTTACGCCGCAGGATTTTGTCGATTTAGCATCACGCAGTAATGTGGATGTGATTTTATACCGTCTTGTTCAGGATGGTGATATTCGCCGTATTCAGCGCGGATTATATGATTTTCCAAAGATTGATGCCCGCCTTGGTATCTTATCACCAGATGTAAAAGGGATCGCTCAAGCGGTTGCGCGCCAATCTGGCGATAATATCGCCCAATCCGGTGCGGCCGCAGCCAACCTTTTGGGCCTAAGTACACAAGTTCCAGGCAAGATCGTGTATTCTACAACAGGCAAAAGCAAAAGCATTCCAATGAAAAACCGCTCAATTCGGCTTGTTTCCTCTCATATTCCAGCCGCTTTGCATCATCTGGACGATCCCGTAACCCTGACACTGCAAGCCCTCGATTATCTGGGAAAAAAGCATGTGACCACGACAATGATCAAAAAATGTGCAAGCATTCTGTCCGATACGGATAAAAACAGAATCAGGCACAATCTCCGCTATATTAAAAACGCTTGGCTTTCAGATGTCGCGCGCCAACTATGCAATTAAACCCCAAAAATTCAAATTATTTCTTTCTTAAACCCCAAAAATTCAATAAACTCGGCAAATAAGGATTTTAAATGCCCACTTTTTTTGATGAACTGCCGGAAGTATTTGTCTCCAATACCGAAATTTCGGCATTGGTAAGCGAAGCTGTGAAATCAGGAAAACTGCGAAAACTCGGCTCAAGGCTTTACACAAAGAATCTGGAAGAGGCGCCGGAAAGTATCGTAAGACGAAATTGGTATTTTTTGCTCAAGGATTATTACCCCGATGCTCTGATTGCCGACCGCACCGCCATAGAAAATCAGCCTTCTACGGATGGCTCGGTGTTTATCGTTTCGAAGAAAAAACGAGAAACCGCTCTACCAGGAATTACTTTCAAACCAAGACCAGGAGTAGGGGGCTTGGAAACAGACAAGCCTTTTTTAGGCGGGGTTCATCTATCCTCAACCGGCCGGGCTTATCTTGAAAATATGCGCGTATCCCGCGCGCGCGGGGGCGATACCTCCCGCACCTTGTCCCGAAAAGAAATTGAAGAACGCCTTGACCGCATCTTGCGACAAAGCGGTCATGCCGGAGTGAATGCTATTCGGGATGAAGCCCGCACATTGACTAAAAAGCTGGACGCGGAAAAAGAATTTAAGGAACTGGACGAGCTGATCGGATCACTGCTTGGAACGCGCGACGCAGAAATGAAAAGTGATCTTGGTAAAGCCCGTAAAGGGGGGATGCCCTTTGACCCTGTCAGGCTGGAAAAATTCATCAAATTGTTTGAAGCCTTAAAAGCCTCAGCCCCGATACACCGCCGCGCGCGCGAAACTACTTCACAGGCCAACACCAATTTGTCCTTTTTTGAGGCTTATTTCTCCAACTTCATTGAGGGCACAGAATTTGAAATTAATGAAGCCGTTGATATTGTCTTCAACGGTCGCATCCCGAATGATCGGCCGGAAGACGCCCATGATGTTTTAGGAACATTCAGGATTGTTTCCGATACTACGGAAATGAGCAGATTACCTGGTTCAGCGGAAGAATTATCTCAATTACTAAAAAGCCGTCACGCGGTTTTTATGGAACTCCGTCCTGATAAACAACCCGGTGCATATAAAATCAAAAATAATCAGGCTGGTTCAAGCCTCTTTGTTGCCCCTGAACTGGTAGAAGGCACACTAGAAAAAGGGTTCGAGATATACCAATCACTAAACGTGCCTCTTTACCGGGCTATTTTTATGATGTTCTTGATTAGCGAGATACACCCTTTTACAGATGGTAACGGGCGCGCGGCGCGGATTATGATGAACGCGGAGCTGGTTGCGGCCGATGAAGAAAAAATAATTATTCCAACAGTCTATAGAAGCAATTATCTCTCTTCACTCAAGGCGCTGACCCATAACGGCCTAACAGATCCGCTGATACGAACACTCGACTTTGCTCAAAAATATACAAGAAGCCTTGATTGGCATAATTTTGAAGAAGCGCGACACCAGCTCACCGAAACAAATGCTTTCATGGATCCAAATGAAGCCGATGAAACCGGCGTGAGACTGAAACTTTATAAGGAAAGATAACCGCTGGCATATCAATTTGTATTGCATCCTTCTTATTTTGAAAGACACGTATTTAATCTTGAAGTCTTTTGTAAGCCTGAATTACAAGTTTCTTTGCTTAGCCTCAAAGCATAAAATTAACTTACAGGTTATTTTTTCGACAGATTTATTAATCTATAGGTTAATTTAAAGCCAAAGATTGCTCACAGGCACTGCCCATAGATTTTGGCCAAACGGAACAACATCACGACCACGATACAAGACTATTCCGCATATGAAATCATGACCTGCTAAACGCTGAAGCTCTTCCAGACCTTTAAAATCAGCTTTTGAGACACTATCGCGCTGTTTAACCTCAACCGCAGCTAATTGCCCGTTGGATTTTTCCAAGACAAAATCGACTTCCTTATTATCACTGGTACGGAAATGATATAAATCCATCTTCTCATTCTGAAATGTCATCAGTTTGAGAAGTTCGGTCGCAACAAAATTCTCAAGAACATGCCCGAACAGTTCAGGTCTGTTTTGCTCAAGATCGCTAAGCTCATACTGCATAAGATGGCATAGGAGCAAAGTATCACTCATATAGCCCTTAGGCGACTTCACGAGACGTTTTCCAATATTTCGTGACCAAGGCGCCAGTTCGAAAGTCAGGAACAGCATTTTAAGCAGAGTTTTATAATTGCGCGATGTGACAGGATTTAAACCAGCATCCCGTGCAATATCTGCATCATTAACCAAGCCGCCGGCGCGGTTGGCTAAAATGCGAAGTAGGTTGGGCAGGGTGCTTAATTTTTCAATTTCAGCAAGAGCACGGACATCTCTTTGCAAAATAGTGGTCAGATAACCATCAAACCAGGTTGTACGCTCAAGTTTTTCTGAGCCGGATATCTCCGGATAGGTCGCTAAGCGTATAGTTTCTGCCAGTTTCTGCTTCGTTGAATCTGCTTCAAAATCTTTGTTAAAGAGCCTTTCGACAAAATTACCTTTACCGCCCATAGCTTCAGAAGCTGCCAAAGGATAGAGCGTTAGAACGCTCATGCGGCCAACCAAAGGATCTGATAATTTTGGCAAGGCCATAATATTTGCTGATCCGGTGAGAAGAAATCGGCCTTTGAGTTTTGGCTGGTCCAGTCTCAACTCATCCACGACAACCTTTAAGGCTCTGAAAATCTCCGGAACAAGCTGAACTTCGTCTATGATTAAAGCGCCTTTACGCTCTTTCAAATAGCTCTCAGGGGAGTTGGCGGCGGCAGCCATTTGGGTTGTACTATCAAAAGTCACATATTCGGCTGGATAGTCTTTCTTGGCAATAGATTGAACCAAGGTGCTCTTGCCAGCCTGACGCGGACCATTTAAAAAGACGACAGGGCTGACATTTAATGCCTCTAAAAGCCTGTCCCGAGCGTGTCTTTTGATATGTGACATCGAATTTTAAAATCCTGTAGTTATAAATTTATCTTTTATAAATTATAAAACAAACTTTTATATTTGCAAAATGATTTATTATTTCTCAAATAGCACTCGATCTGGGCGTTTTCAGAGTAACTTGGCACAGTTTTTATAACTGAAGGACACGAGAGAGGGTGTTATTAGCGTTTATTTTGCTTCCTCCATTGATAAGGTTCTGTAAACGCACCCTGCCAAATACCTTTCTGACCAGATTTCGCGGCGCGCTCCTCGGATTTATAAAATCCATCACTAAAATAGGTATAGTCTATAGCATGGCCGGCACTAACCATTTCGCTGCCCAGATCAGATTGAGCCAATAAGCATTTTGCCACAATTCGGCTTTCCCGTTTCGCCCCAGGCATAATATCGCATGAAACAGAGCGGCCGCGCGCCAAATCCTCGAAAAACTGACGTGACTGCTTGCCGCAGGGGTATTCTTTGCCCAGAGCATCAAGGCAATTTTGGTAATATTCCGGCGCATCGATGCCCCATAGTCTAACTTTTTGCCCCTGCATTATGAAGCTGTCACCATCTGTGAAATGATCGATTACGCCGCTAAGCTGATCTTGAGCCTGTGTGTTATGCGATGCGAACGCAAAGGCGAACACAATCAGGCCGCAAACCGAGAGTAGGGGTATAATTTTACGCATCTTTGCTTTCCTCGCTCCGTTTCAAAAGTCCAAAAATCGAGCCTTGTAAATTCAACTCACCTTTTTGCGCACGAACAGTCATTTCTCGTAGATAACCGCCGGGGCTGCGGACAGGATTAGAAGAATCTTGCATCTTTTGATCAATAATCATGATGCAAATTGTAGCACCGGTTCGGCCCAATGTTGAACAAGCTTCCCACCACGCAGATTTATGGATGCCTAAAGTAGGAAGAAGCCCATGAGCTGCATCGGTTAAATCTTGCCAGGACAATGGCCGCTCGTGCAGGGGTATCCGTTCTTTAAAACGATCAGAACAAGCATTGAGAACCTGTTTCCATGTAATTTTGCTGATGGTTTCAGCTATTTTGTTGGATTCAGCTTCTTGCTCTTTAGCGATCTCTCCACATGCTGTATGTTTGTTATTGGTCTCAGTAGAATCCGCTACGCCTTCCTGAAGGCTAATACCAGAATGGTTACTGTAATCTAATTTATTAGATGTTTGAAGGTTTGTACATTGTATGTGGGGGAAATCAGTTTCGTCCGTGGCGGAAGTATCACAAGAAAAAGAAGACTTATCCTCAGCTTGAGCAACCCCTTCCAAAGCTTGATACATGGCTTCATATAGCGCTTTATGCTCACCAAGAAGATCCTCCAGATCACTTTGGGCATGATAAGTACGAATAGAGAATGATATTTTCTCATATTCGTATGTGATATGAAGCAGCATCTCATCTAGTTCATCGTAATGGCCGGCCTCGGCAATTAAAGCCCTTATCCGCGCTCTATAAGCCGAAATTTTACGCTTGGTTTCATTCCATTTGGCTTTAGCTGCTTGCTTTGCAGCCACCTTTGCCTCCAGAATTGGCATCAGAGAGGCGAGAGGCGATAGATCAACACCGAATGCATACTGAATTTCGCGTGTCTCACGATCTCTCATTCCGTAGCGTTTAAAGTTCCCTGAATCCTGCCAAGTCAGTGCGCCAAGGGCATGAAGAGCCTTCTCACGGTTTCTCACTTGTCGTTCTGAAATGTCCAGATCCTGAGCCGTTGTAGTAACGCTTTGGTAATTGATCGGCTGAGATCCTTCTTGCCAGTCAAGCTCATCAGTTCTTATCACGTAATACTCCAAAAGCTCGATCAATTCAGCAGAAAAACCTGCATCCTTACCAGCCATCTTCACAAGTTTAAGTGCTTTGAAGCGATCGACATCTTCTTCAAGGCCGATATATTCATCCAAATCCTGTAAGCCGGCCCTAAATTTGGGTGAGCTTACCCGTCCGCCAAATGCACTTGGCGAATTAATATCTACTATCTGCATGTTTCATGTAAGCCATTAGAAACCCCTGAATTAAGGCCGCAAAAAAGGGTCGCGAAAAATCACTTTTTTCACTTGCGTCCTGATTCGTTCAGCGGTATATTGAAAGTACGAAATAAGAATATATCGCTGATTTATTTAGCTAGACCGCTGCGCCAACAGCGGTTTTTGCTTATCTGGGTTCTAAATTATGCTTCTCCTTTCTTATTGTTGGTTCAACGATTAAAATTGCCCTGGTTGTGACGGCTTGCACCGCCTAGGGCGGGACATAATTGCAATTACCGGATGGCAACTGCGGTGCCAGATATCCAAAATCATTAAATGATTCTGAATCTCTTATAAAAAATCTATCATACTGTCTCATTATCCACAATGTAACATTCTCATTAGACACTATAAGACAGGAATGAATTCTCTTATAACTCCTCCATAATCGTTACTGAGCAATAGTTTTTGTTCCTTTGAAAATAATGAGACTATTTTGAAACTACCTTGCACACAGTCTCATGTGGATAAGTAAGACAGTTTTGGACAGCCTAATTTGACTCACAATGCGAATCTGATTTTTGGTATTAGGGATTTTTTTCTTAGAAAAATTCTTTATACTTTGAGAAAGTAATAACAAAGTCGCAGGTATGTCTCATGCGACGAGGTGAGAAAATGAGTTCAAATAAAGTTTCTGTTTCCGTAGCAGCCAAGATGGCAGGGGTTTCCCGCGCTACCTTCTATCGTCATATTGATGAAAAATCCATATCTACCGAACAAGACGACAAGGGCAATAAAGTCATAGATGTTGCTGAACTGGTACGTGTCTACGGGAATCAACTCAAAACATTGGAAGATGTTGAGAAAGCCGAGAAAGCTAAAAAGAAAAAAGGTGAGACAGGGCAAGACAGTGAAATTGTCTCAACAGAACTGGAGCTGATGCGCGAAAAACTTAAGAATCTTGAGACAGAGCGCGAAAGAGAGAGGAAACAATTATCTGACCAGATCGGGGATCTGCGTTCGCGGCTTGAAAAAACTGAAGAACAGCGCATCAAAGCTGAGGAGCAAAAAGACCGTCTTACCCTTATGCTGACAGATCAGAGATCTGATAAAGAAAAAATTGAAGAAAAAGAAAAATCGCAGGAGAAAAAATTCAGCGACCTTGAGGCGACAATTCAGGAACTGAAAAGCCAGCAAGAAAAACTACTCAACAATGAAAAGAAGGGATTTTTCGCACGCTTATTCGGAACCTGAAATTATTATCCACATTTTCAGTGGATGAAAACGGGCATAACTTATTTCATTCTGCAAAATAATCAGTTGATGTCTGTGTCTTTAGCATCAGAACATATAATAATTCGACCATTGCAAATGTATCTTGCTTACAATAGTCGCTTAAATCCTCCCATAAGGCATCCCAGAATGATGCGTCCAGGTTGCCTGACATGAACGCGCCGTATTGCCTCATAGCCTCGCCTCCATGACTAATTTCTAGATCGTCATAACTGAAATCCGTAAAAGCTGGTAAAACTGCTTTAATCGAAGCAGAGCCTTTTTGGTTCGGGTGATAAAGCCATCTGCTCCTAAAGGGCACGAGCAAATCTATGACGCGATCATTGATTGACCTTATGCTTTCTGCATATTCAGGAAAATCGGCCGCAAGTTCATTGTTACGGGCGATTTCAAAAGCCTGATTATAAACAATGATTGTTCCTTGCGTTCCGCAGTCTTGAACAAGTTTTTCAACAAAATCCTTTCTAGGATCACTCTGATCTTGATGCAAAAATTCTTTATGCTCAAGGGCAGAGGAGGGGGCTTGCTGAATATGAACCGAATATTGAAAAGGTATTTGCTGAAAGGGCCGCGTTCCATCAAAAAGCGGAATTGCCGGCATGAGGGTTTCATAATCCAGAAAATAGAGCGGATACTGCAATTCACTTAAATAGGCTCGAATATTCTCGGGGTTAATTATTTCTTGCCCGCTCAGATAGCTCTCCAAATCAAGCGCTTTGTTGCCTGACGGCCAAACATCTCGTGGGAGCTTTTCTAAAGACAAGCCATAAAGTTTCGCAACCTCTTCTGCTTTAGGCTTTTGAAAAACATCATAGACAGAGTAATCGGGTACATGCGCCCAGCAATAAGGCCGGTAATCACATTCAAAGGGAACAAAACACTTTGCGCCAATCGATACTTTCGGCTCTTCTTTTCGTTCAAGTACATAACCAAGTTGCCCTGAAACGGCCTCTACCTCAGCCTGCTTCGCTAAAACTTGGGGCGTAATGTCCTCGAATTTAAAAATGCCCTTGGGATCAATCTCGCCAATACGTATGTATGTATTATCAAGAAGCATCATTTTACAGCTTCTTATTTTATACCCTGCCGCATGAAACACATGATACTGAAAGGCCATATCATCATAGTGATAGTCTTTGACGCTTGTAGAGCCTTTAACCTCAATCAGATCCCACTCATCCGAGCCTTCAACACGCTTTAGAATATCAATTCTTGAATATCCGCCATCAATCGGATGCAGCGCAGTTGCTTCAAAAATGATGGCCTCACCGCGCTTGATATAGCCCTTTGTTGCTTCAACCGCGCCTTGAACATCCCAGTAATCTCTCGTAACCTCAACACCATTAGCAAAATATTGCTTTGCCAGCTCCCCAATGGCCAAACCTGTATCAAATAATGCTTGTTTGTCAGGCGTGATATCAGGGGCCAAGTCCTTACGATGACGATATAACCAGAGTGACTTCGGGCATTGCAGACCCTTAAGATACTGAGATTTGGATATTTTATGTGCGCTCATAAGGATCGTTCATTGTTTTGTTCTTAAAAATGCCGTATTTTCTCATTTATACATTTTTCTAAGCTATGAGGAAATAGTGGAAACAGACATCCTTACTGTGAAAGAAGTTTCGGAATATCTGAAGCTCAATGAAAAGACTGCCTATAGGCTAGCAGCCAAAGGCGATATCCCAGGATTTAAAGTCGGGGGGAGTTGGCGCTTTAGAAAAAGTGAAATCGATCAATGGATTGAAGAAAACAGAATTAAAGAAAAGTAATGCTCTTAGATAATAAAAATCACGGAAATGTTGCCCAAGAGCTTACCAGCAGAATTGGAGCTGACAGTAAGATAGCCATTCTTTCTGGTATCTTCACGATCTATGGCTATTCATCTCTAAAAAAAGCCGTGAGCAATATTAAAGACTTGCGATTGATGTTATCAAGATGGGATGATTCATCATTGATGAACCTTGCAGGCACGAAAGAAGAGACAAGGCTCAAAAATAGACTTCAGCAAAAGGAAATCGCAGCAGAATGCGCGAAATGGATCGAAAAGGGTGTTAATGCACGTGCCATGACAGGAAATATGGCGTTTCCTCCACAAAATATGTTTCATATTCAAAATTCAGATGAAGCTTTTGTAGTGCAAGGCGGTTCCCACTTTACTGCATCTGGATTAGGAGAAATCAAATCAGAGACCTTTGAAATCAACATGGGTATTTCTGATACAGAGACAACTAAACAGCTTTTACAATGGTTCGATACGATCTGGAAAGATAATAAAGCCACCCAAGATATTAAAAATGAACTATTGGCGCATCTCAAATACCTAGCCGAAGATAAACCGGCAAACTTTATATACTTCATAACCCTCTATAATATCTTCAAAGATTATTTAGAAGACATCGATGAAGAGAGCATTATTCGCTCTAAAACAGGCTTCAAGGACACACTTGTTTGGAACAAGCTTTACAAATTCCAACGTGATGGTGTCTTAGGGGCTATTGATAAGCTAGAGAAATATAATGGCTGTATTATTGCAGATAGTGTTGGTTTAGGTAAAACCTTTGAGGCTTTAGCAGTCATTAAATATTACGAGCTTCGCAATGACCGCGTGCTGGTTCTATGTCCTAAAAAGCTTAGGGAAAACTGGACTGTTTATACAATCAATGACAAACGCAATTTATTGGCCGCAGATCGATTTAATTATGACGTCCTTAATCACACAGATTTATCTCGTCCCGGAGGTAAATCAGGCGAGATCAATTTAGAAACATTAAATTGGGGTAATTACGATCTATTAGTCATCGATGAATCACACAATTTCCGCAATAGCGGAACAAAAGCTGATGGCGCTACGCGTTATTCAAAGCTTATGGATCAAGTGATCCGCTCAGGCGTGAAAACAAAAGTTCTTATGTTGTCGGCTACACCAGTGAATAGCCGAATGAATGATTTGAAAAACCAAGTTGCTTTCATAACAGAAGGGCGTGATGCAGCTTATTTCGATTACGGCATAAGCAGTATCGAGAACACACTTCGTAAAGCTCAAACAAAATTTAACCAATGGCTGAAATTACCAGAAGACCAACGTAAAGCAGAAGCCCTGTTGGAAAGCATGAACTTTGATTATTTTAAACTGCTCGACCTTCTGACCATTGCACGCTCCCGTAAACATATCGAAAAATACTACGACGCAACCGAGATTGGTAAATTCCCTGAGCGCCTGAAGCCCATGAACATTAAGGCTGATATTGACACCAGCGGCCAGTTTCCGGCGCTAAAGCATGTAAATATGTCGATTAAAAAGCTTAATTTGGCGGCTTACGCACCTCTTGAATATGTGCGTATGGATAAAAAAGAAGAATATAGCCGCAAGTATGACCAAGAAGTACAAGGCGGAGCCTCGGTATTCCGTCAGGTTGACCGTGAACGCAGTTTGATCCACTTGATGAGAATTAATCTTCTCAAGCGCATGGAAAGTTCCATCAATTCCTTCGGGCAAACCGTAGGAAAAGTGCATGACAAAATACAGTCTACACTTGAGCAGATTGAACGCCATAAAAATTCAGAGTTTGAAGAGTTAAGCATTGAGGACATTGAAATCGATGATCCAATGCTGGAAGACTACCTCATAGGCAACAAAACAAAAATCTTGATCCAAGATATGGATTTGGTGCGTTGGAAACAGGATTTGGAAGACGATCTGGCATTACTGGCACAGCTTCATCAGGATGCTTTACAAGTTACGGCTATAGAAGATGCTAAGCTTCTTAAACTCAAAGAGGTTCTGGGCAATAAAGCCAACAAGCCTATTAATGCAGGAAATAGAAAAGCCATTATCTTTACAGCATTCTCGGATACGGCTGAATATCTCTATGAAAACATTGCGAAATGGGCTTTGTCAGAGCTTGGGTTACATTCTGCTTTGGTCACGGGAAGCGGAACAAACCAGTGTACGATTAAAGGATTGAACAAAGACCTGAATAATGTCCTTACACACTTCTCACCGATATCCAAAGAGCGTGACAAGATCGATCCAGATGCCACCACCGAGATTGATATCCTCATTGCCACAGATTGTATTTCCGAAGGTCAAAACCTTCAGGACTGCGATATGCTCATCAATTACGACATTCACTGGAATCCTGTTCGGATTATCCAGCGTTTTGGTCGTGTTGACCGTTTAGGCTCTCGAAACGACGCCATTCAGCTCGCCAATTTCTGGCCAAACATGGAATTGGACGAATATATCAACCTTGAAGCCCGCGTCAGTGGTCGTATGGTACTGTTGGATATTTCTGCCACCGGTGAAGAAAACGTCATTGACTATGACGAAAAGAAACAGATGAATGATCTGGAATACCGCCGCCGTCAAATGAAACAGCTTCAGGATTCCGTTCTTGATCTTGAAGACATGGATGGCAGTGTTTCTATCACCGATATGACGCTCAACGATTTCCGTATGGATTTGTCAGGCTTCATGAAAGACAACATGGATCAGCTTGAACGCTCGCCTTCTGGCTTTTATGCTGCTGTCAGTAAAAGCATGAATGATATAGTGCCAGGCACCATCTTCTGCCTGAAAGACATTAACGGCAAAGTCGAGTTTGATCCGCACTACGCCCTCTCGCCATATTATATGGTTTACGTGGCCGAGGACGGCAACATTATCTATAACCACCTGCAGAGCAAAAAGAGCCTCGATATTTTTAAGAAGCTTTGCTCGATGAATAAGGTCATCGATGAAACAGCAGTCCAAGACCTGAATGATGCCACCCGTAACGGCAAAGATATGGGCGGATATCAATTCATGCTGGAAACTGCCATCCAATCCGTTATCGGGAAAACAGAGGAAAAAGGCATCGAAAGCCTGTTCAGCCGTGGCGGCACATCCCTCACGCAGGATCACTTCTCCAGCCTCGAAGATTTTGAGGTCATAAGCTATCTGATCATTCGGGAGACGCAAGCATGACGCAGACCTTTTATGATTACATGGCCATCCCTGAAAAATGTCTACTGAACAAGCCGCTATTCAAAAAGCTATTTCAGGAACATGCTGATCTCGACATCACGGATAAAAAAGCCCTGAAGGATGATATCGATAAAATCCGCTGGGTTTATACGCTGAACCCATCCACACTCAACATCGAACCCTACCGGGATTATGATGAAATCGCGATTATCCAGATAGACCTGACCAGCGCCTCGCGCGCCCAGCGCATTGCTACCTTTGTAAACAAAGCTATTCCGTATCCAGTCATGCTTGTTTTCAGCTTTGCCGACACTATCGCCATTAGCGTGGCCGACAAACGGATCAACCAGGCCGACAAAGCCAAATGGGTGGTTGAAGATGCCTGGATAACCGCATGGTTTAATCCGGATGCGCCAAACGAAGCCCAGCAGAAGTTTATGCAGGATATGACGATCAAGAGCTTGTCTTTTGTGAACTTCTACGCCTTCTATACAGATATTAAAAACCGTACCATTGCATTGAATACAGCAGATAGAAGCGGTTCTTATAGCCTCGCATCCGGTGATGGCACAATAAACCGGGCGGAAGCCCTGCGGGAGCTGGACAAGCTGGAGCAGGAAAAGACAGAGCTTCAAAACAAGCTGGCCAAGGAAAAACAAATGGGACGGCAGGTCGAAATGACCACAAAGATTAAAAAATACGCAGACCAGATAAACGGTCTTAAAGAGAAATTATAAAAGAAGGGCAAGTACAATGACGAGCAATAATCAAGGGGCAACCATGAAACAGGTGGAATTACAGGACGGCGCATCCGCCGATATCGTGCAGGAAAATGTGCAGCATTTAAAAGAGCTGTTCCCCGATGCCTTTACCGAAAACGGCGTGAATTTTGACACGCTGCGACAGCTTCTGGGTGATCTGAAGGTACTAGACGAAGGTGAAGAAAAATACGGCCTGAATTGGCATGGCAAAAAACAAGCCCGTCAAATTGCCCTAACGCCATCCCTTGGCACGCTTTTGCCTTGCCCAGAAGAAAGCGTAGATTGGGATACAACCCAGAATTTGTTCATCGAAGGCGATAACCTCGAAGTCCTGAAGCTTTTACAAAAAAGCTACGCTAACAAGGTCAAAATGATCTATATCGATCCGCCTTATAACACAGGAAAAGAGTTCGTTTACCCCGATAAATTCCAAGACAACCTTGATACCTATCTGAAATATACGGGTCAGATGGATAGTGAAGGAATAAAGTTTTCTTCAAATACAGAAACAAGTGGACGGAAACATACAAATTGGCTCAGCATGATGTATCCCCGCCTCAAATTAGCTAAAACATTGCTCAAAAGTGACGGCGTTATCTTTATTTCTTGTGACGACAATGAACAATCTAACATCGTTGCAATTGGAAAAGAAATATTTGGAGAAGAACAGTTTATTGGCGTATTTCCATGGCGTTCAAGAACTGCAAAGGCAGATGTCCCTTTCGGGATTTCTGTAGATGTGGAATGGGTGGTTTGTTTTGCAAAAGAAAAATTCATTGCTGGGCGAGATGGCAATAGAAAGTATTTCAAATCTGACGATTATGAGGATCGTTGGAGATTATCCGATTTGACGACTAATAAAACTAAGGATGAGCGCCCAAATTCATATTTTACTATGGTGAACCCTAAAAACGGTGATAAATACCCAGCGAATGATACAAGAACATGGGCTGTAACAACCGATACATTCCCCGATTACTACGATAAAGGAAAAATTGTTTTTCCTGGCGATTACGAATTTCTAAATATTAAGCGTCCTGCATATAGAGTTTTTGAGCAAGAAGACAAAGAAAAGGCACTGGAAAAATATGGCACTGAGAATGTTAAGATGGCCATATCAACATACTTACCAGAAAAAGATGTCGGCAGGACTGAACATGGATCTAAAGAAATCCGTGAGCTTTTTGAATCGCAAGTGTTCTCCTATCCGAAGCCCACAGGCTTATTAAAGTTCTTCATTGAGAACTCAACAGATGAAGAAGATATAATTATGGACTTCTTTGCTGGCTCAGCAACGACTGGCGATGCCGTATTGCAACTCAATGCTGAGCATGAGGGTAGCAATAGAAAATATATCATGGTTCAGTTACCTGAAACATTAGACCCGACAAAAAGCGAACAAAAGACAGCAGCCGATTTTTGTAAAAAACATGGGTTGCCGCTTCATATTGCCTCTCTGGCACGAGAAAGACTTCGTAGGGCTGCGCAAAAAATAAAAACTAATAATCCCAAATTTGAAGGAGATAATGGGTTCAAAGTTTTCAAACTTTCAACCTCTAACATCAAAGTCTGGAATCCTGATCGCACTGATCTGGAAGGCAGCCTGCTGGATCATAAGGAACATCTAGTTGAAGGGCGCAGTGAGCAGGACATTTTGTATGAACTCTTGCTTAAGCGCGGTGTAGATCTCACCACTCCGATTGAAACCAAGGAGATCGCTGGTAAGAATGTGTACAGCATCGGCTATGGCAAGATCATCACCTGCCTTGATGATTTGATTGCAGGCAGTGATGTTGAACCACTCGCCGCCGGTATTGTTGAGTGGCAAAAAGAGCTGAAAGATACGCTCGGCGTTAAAGTGCTTGAAACCCATGTGTTCTTCAAAGATTCCGCTTTCCGTGATGATGTCGCCAAAACAAACATGGCCGCCATCCTCTCCCAAAACGGCATTGACCATGTCCGAAGCTTATAAGGGATAATAAAAATGTCAGATAAATTAAACGGTGCAGAATACAAATTAGCGAAAATATTTAGCTCGGACTTCGAGTATCATATTCCGTCATACCAACGCCCCTATGCTTGGACAACTGACGAAACATCGGAGCTTTTCGATGATTTATACAGTTTTTACCAAAGTGAAAATGAGGATGAGGAATATTTTCTAGGGAGCATTGTTCTGATCAAGGAGCGCTCCAAGCCGTATGCTGAGGTCATAGATGGTCAGCAACGCTTGACGACACTTACTATTCTTTTGGCAACATTGGCGTATCAGTTATCCGGAGAAGAGCGAAACACCATTTACAAATACATTGTAGAACCAGGTAACGAGTTCGAAGGGCTTGACCCTAAACCGCGCTTGACGCTCCGCGAAAGGGATAAAGAGTTTTTCTCAAAATATGTTCAAAACCTGGATTTTCACACGCTTCTCAGTTTTGATAGAGCAAATTTAAAGAATGAATCCCAAGCGAATATACAAGCTAACAGCAAACACCTTCTTGGTTGCATAGACAAATCTTTTGCAGGTGATATTGCCGAAATTAAAAGTTTCGTACGTTTCTTGTTGCAACGGTGTTTTTTGGTGGCGGTATCAACACCAAATCAACAATCTGCCTTCCGTGTATTCTCAGTCATGAACAGTCGTGGCTTAGACTTACAGCCAACCGACATTATTAAAGCTGATATTATCGGGAAAATTCCGGAGAAATCTCAAGACGATTACAACAACCGGTGGGAGGAAATGGAGATTGAGTTAGGGCGCGCTGGATTCAATGATTTGTTTTCATTTATTCGTATGATCTATGCAAAGGAAAAAGCCAAAAAAGCTATTATTGATGAATTTCGCCACTATGTTCTTTCTGAAATAAAAGACCCACAAAAATTGCTGGAAGACGTTTTAGAGCCTTATGCAGCGGCACTGGCGACAATAAAAAAAGCGAATTATCAGGCCGCTGAAAATGCACGAGAAGTGAATGTGTATCTTCGCTGGCTCAATAGAATTGATAACTCCGACTGGATCCCGACGGCAATATTCTTCATGGCTAAAAACCGTGACAACCCAGATTATGTGCGTTGGTTTTTCAAGAAACTCGAACGTTTAGCAGCCTATCTGCACGTTTGTGCGAAAAATGTAAATGAGCGTATAGAGCGTTATAACGAAGTTATTTCTGCATTAGAGAAGAATAATTCATTTGATAATCCGATCACAGAAATAGACCTGACATCAAAAGAAGTCATGGAGATGAAGAATACTCTAAATGGCAATATTTATGAACTGACGCCTCGTAGAAGAAACTACGTTATATTGCGGCTGGATGCATTTATGTCTGATGGCGCTGCTTCATACGATCCAGCGATCCTCACTATTGAACATGTCTTACCGCAAACAGTTGATGTGAATAGTGAGTGGGCTGAGTTATGGCCTGAAGAAGAGAAGCGCGCCGAATGGGTGCATCGTATTTCAAATCTTGTGCCGCTTAACAGGAGAAGAAATTCCCAAGCTCAGAACTATGATTTTGATAAGAAAAAAACAGCATATTTCAAAGGCAGCAAAAATGTCTCTTCTTATGCACTAACAACACAAGTATTAAACACCCCCTCTTGGACTGAAGACTTTTTGATACAGCGACAAGAAGAACTTTTACATGTCTTGTCAGAAAATTGGGATTTAAGAGAGGCCGCATAATGAAATTACATTTTGAAGATGATCTGGATTACCAAAAAGCTGCAATAGAATCCGTTGTTAATCTGTTTAAAGGGCAAGAAATCTCCCGCTCTGAATTCACAGTTACGCGCCGTGAAAAAGAAGACAATCACTACGCCATGGGTTTAACGGAGAACCAGCTAGGTATTGGTAACCGCCTCCAGCTTTTGGATGAGGAAATCCATGACAACCTGAAGCATATCCAACTTAAGAACGGACTGCGCCCATCAGAAACCCTTGTCAGCGGTGATTTTTCCGTTGAAATGGAAACCGGAACGGGGAAAACCTATGTTTACCTTCGCACTATATTTGAGCTGAACAAGAATTATGGCTTCACAAAGTTTGTGATTGTTGTTCCCTCCATCGCGATTAAGGAAGGCACGAACAAAACGCTGGAAATCACCCGCGAACATTTTGAAGCCTTATATCCGATGGCCAAGGGATATGAATTTTTCCAGTACGATTCCAGCAAGCCCGGCAAGGTTCGCAATTTTGCCACCAGCGCCAATATCCAGATTATGGTGACCACGGTTGGTGCCATTAACAAGCAGGACGTTAACAACCTTTATAAAGAAAACGAAAATACGGGGGGTGAGAAGCCCATAGACCTGATCAAGGCCACGCACCCGATTATCATCGTGGACGAGCCACAATCCGTTGACGGCGGCTTGAGTGGTAAAGGGAAGCAGGCTCTTGATGCCATGAACCCTCTGGCAACACTGCGATACTCAGCAACGCATATTGATAAACACCAAATGGTTTATCGCCTTGATGCTGTGGATGCTTATGAACGTGGACTGGTAAAGCAAATTGAAGTTGCCTCTTTAGAGGTTGATGGCGGATTTAATAAACCCTATGTGAAGCTCGTTGAGGCCAAGAATGTTCGCGGCTCAGTGATAGCTAAAGTCGAATTACATGTCCAGCGAGGGAAGAATATTAAGCCTGAAATACTAACCGTTGAGGACGGAGATGATCTCGAACAAGTTACCAACCGCGCCATTTACGAAAATATGCAGGTTGGCACGATCACATGTGGCAAAGATAATGAGTCCATTGAAATCAAAGCGCCAGGCATGGATGCTATTTTGCGTACAGGTGAGGCCATCGGTGGTGTAAACCCTGATATGATTAAACGCTTAATGATCCGCCGTACAATCAAAGAGCATCTTGATAAAGAGATGCGCTTTGCGCGCCAGAAGCTGCCCGTGAAGGTTTTGAGCTTGTTCTTTATTGATAGCGTTGAGCATTACCGCAGCTATGATGAAGATGGGAATGAAATCCCTGGGAAATATGTTGAGATCTTTGAGGAAGAATATCGCAATCTAGCTAAAAACCCAGAATATCAGACGCTCTTTGAAAAAGTTGATTTAAACACCGACGCATCTGAAGTCCATGATGGATATTTTTCGATCGATAAAAAGAAGCGTTGGACTGATACAGCAGAAAACAATCAGGCAGGCCGCGATAATGCAGAGCGTGCCTATAATCTCATCATGAAAGATAAAGAGAAGCTACTGAGCTTTGACACCAAGTTAAAATTTATCTTCTCCCACTCCGCTTTGAAAGAGGGCTGGGATAATCCAAACGTTTTTCAGATTTGTTCCTTGCGGGAGATTGGCACTGAGCGTGAACGCCGTCAGACTATCGGTCGCGGCTTGCGTCTGTGCGTTAATCAAGAAGGGCTGCGCCTTCGTGGAAACGATATCAACACCCTCACTGTTGTTGCTACGGAAGGCTATGAGGAGTTTGCTGAAAACCTCCAAAAAGAAATTGAAGCTGATACGGGCATTCGCTTCGGAATTGTTGAGAAGCATCAATTCGCCGCTATCCAAATACAAGATCAGAACGGAAATCCTGCCCCTCTTGGTGTAGAAACCTCTGAAAAGATCTGGACTTTCCTGAATGAACAGGACTTAGTGGACAATAAAGGAAAAGTGCAAGACAGTCTGAAAGCTGCACTTAAAAATGACACGTTCGATCTGCCGCAAGAATTTTCAGAGCATAAAGATACCGTAACAGCAATTCTGAAGAAGCTGGCTGGAAAGCTGGATATTAAAAATGCTGATGATCGTAAAACGATCCACCTTAACAAAGAAAAATTTCTGGGCGAAGATTTCAAACAGCTCTGGGAACGCATTAAATACAAGACCACTTACCGCGTACACTTCAACAATGAAAAGCTCATCGCCGATGCTGCAAAGGCTATTGAAGACTGCCCTCCCATTACCAAAACTAGAGCCAGATTTAGAAAGGCCGGTTTGGAAATTGGCAAGGGCGGCGTGAATGTTGAAAAAGGCAAAGAGTCTCTTTTCACAACCATTAATGAGAACGACATCGAGCTTCCGGATATTCTAACAGATTTGCAGGACAAAACGCAGCTCACTCGCGGTAGCATTGTCAAGATTCTTCAGGAATGCCGCAGGCTTCAGGATTTCGTCCGCAACCCACAACAATTCATTGAAATGACTACGGAGGCAATAAACAGAACAAAGCGTTTAGCTCTTGTGGACGGTATTAAGTATCACAAAATCGGTGATCAGGAATATTATGCTCAAGAACTATTTGAGCAAGAAGAACTTAAGGGTTACCTCAAGAATACTGTTCCAGCTACAAAATCTGTTTACGAACAAATCATTTATGACTCTTCAGGCGTTGAGAAAAATTTTGCAGAGGATCTTGAAGCAAATGAGGCCGTTAAAGTTTATGCAAAGCTTCCTTCATGGTTCCAAGTGCCCACGCCTCTAGGTTCATACAATCCGGACTGGGCCATCCTTATTGAAGATAATGGCCAAGAGAGGCTGTATTTTGTTGTGGAAACGAAGGGTAGCAATTGGTGGGATGATCTGCGCAGCAAGGAAGGTGCTAAAATTCGCTGTGGCGAGAAACACTTTGAAGAAATAGCAACAGTTGAGAACCCAGCCCGATATATCCGCGCTACTAGCGTTGATGATGTCATGAAATACTCTGAAGAGAGCTGATAAAAAGAATGTCAATTCTCTAATAAGAATGACGGAAAGAGCTGTATTTTGAAACATTTAGAATTGATTAACCAGTTTCGGGAAGGTTTGGCTGAAGTTTCCAGAGAAGTAGAGCTTTCCTCCGCTATGTGTCTATATGATATCAACTCAATTTGTGAAAATTTATTTTGCGGTGTCTTTAGAGAATTATACGGACTTTCAGGCCTTCGTAATTTGAATGAAGATGAAAAGAAAAACTTCCCAGGCATTGATTTAGCCGATGATCAAAACCGAGTCGCTATTCAAATAACTTCAGATAAAACACTTGAAAAAGTAAAAGACACAATCAAGAAAATTAAAACTTACAAGTTGTATGAAAAATACGACAGATTTATTGTTTACTGCCTATCAGCAAAACAGGGAAGCTATTCCCAAGCTAGCATTGATAGAGAATGTGATGGCAAACTTAAATTAAACGCTTCTAAAGATATTATTGATTTTAAGGATTTAGGGACAAAGGCAGCCAATGCAGACCCCCAACGACTGAAGAAAATAGTGGACATCCTTGGATCATACCAAAGAGGATGCGATGTTGGTCTAGCGGAACAAGACTTCGATCCGCCAATCGAACCTGCAGAAACGCTCTTATTGAACTTAGTAGAACTATATCTACCATCGAAGCTTTATATTGCGGATGTTCAAGAGGATATTCTCAAAAGCAAGTCGGGAAAAAAGCTAAAAAATCAACGAAAAGCAGTTGGAAATTTTTCTAGGGAAAATGGTCAACCCTTACCTTCGGGATATGAGGTTTATTCAGGAAAATTGATTACATTTTTTGACTTAGAAGATGACAACAATCCGTTTACTCATCTAATAGAAGACGGAACAGCGGAATGTCTTAGTCCCACGGACTATCATGAAATTGATGAAAATTATGAGCGGATTTTCAAATCGTTATTACGCCTCTCTTTGCAGCAAAAATTATATAAACACAATATCCTTTGGCAATTTAAAGAAGGCTTATTTATTTTTCTTCCAACTCACGACAATCAAAATGTTCGTAGCGAAAGCTGGTATGGTAAAAAACAATCAAGTCGCACAGTATTTGAAAGAAAATTTAAAACCAATAAGCCAGATGAAATCCTCCAAATTAAACATTTCGCTTTTTATGTGAACTTTTTACTTATTGATAACTATTGGTATATCGCAATCACGCCAGATTGGTTCTTTAGTTGGGGTGATAGCTATAGAAGGTCTCCTTATGCAGATAAGCCATTAAGCGGTTTAAAAAGATTAGAAAAAAATAAATCGGTGTGTGACCAATTTCGTTTTTTGGCTTCTTGGCTCAAGGATATAGATGAAGCCGATTTATTTGAAGCACCAGACACAGCTCCAACTTTGACTTTCGGCAATGTTGTGAAATTAGAAGGAGGGAGGTCTTTAAACGAAACCCTCTGGGAATCACTTTCCAATTCTATTTCCGAAGAAGATGAACAAGGGAGTTTCATCGATGATTATTAAGCACATTAATGAACCTAGATTAATTTTTGGAGCGGGTGAGCATATTTGTCCGCGTAGAGGCATTTTTGAATATGGCGTTTATGATCACAGACAAGCGACGAGAAAAAAGGATGTTTACGTAGGCGGAGTAGGGACAAGTCAATGTAACGAAATGTTAGAAAACTGGATAGAGCGTTGCAAAGGTGTAATAGCTGCACCTTCAGACGCCAAACAGGAGAATTTACGCTTACCTTTCACAGGTTTCACAAAAAACAGTGGTTATAAATCTGAATTATTTTTTTCGAGTGATCTGGCAAAGACAATCAAAAATTCAGATATTAAAGATTTAATAAAGATTTCCAATCGTACTGAACGTATAAACAAAGCAATAGAGCTCTATTACGAGAATATAAAGTTTCTTTCGCAAAATAGACATGTTGACGTAATTGTTTGTGTTATTCCAGATGACTTATTTAAGGTTATTTCTTCCGAGCCTAAGCCAGGCGAAGAAATGCTTGATGATGAAGATTCCTATGAAGAACTGAATTTTAGAAGGGCTTTAAAGGCTAAAGCTATGCATTTGGCAAAGCCTCTGCAATTAATAAGGCAAGCTTCTCTTGACCCCAATAAGAAGGGAGATCAGCAAGATGATGCTACAAAGGCATGGAATTTCTGTACGGCACTATATTATAAATCAGGGCCAACTATACCTTGGAAGCTCAAGAGAGATGAAACAAAAGGAACTTCTTGTGCTGTGGGTATAGCTTTTTACCGAAGTAGAGACCGACAGACGTTAAGCACTAGCTTAGCTCAGATTTTTGATGAACTTGGAAATGGATTGATTTTAAGAGGCACGCCTGTTGAGATTGATAAAGAAGATAGGATACCTAGATTAACTGAAACGCAAGCTTACGACCTTTTAAAGGCGGCTCTATCTGAATATCGTGTAGCTCTAGGTACATATCCAGCTCGTGTTGTTATTCACAAATCTTCGAACTTTACTAAAGTTGAAATTGCAGGTTTAGAAGCTGCTGCTAATGATTTAAATATTGATACTGTTGATTTTGTAACAGTAATCGATTCAAAATTAAGACTATATAGAGATGGGAACTACCCTCCATATAGAGGAACTTTAGCACAAATCGATGATGAAAAGCAGCTTCTCTATACTAGAGGTGCAGTTTGGTATTATCAGACATACACAGGGTTGTACGTTCCCCAACCATTAGAATTGAGAATTGTAAAATCTGAAGAATCCCCAATGTTTATTGCTGAAGAAATTTTAGGTCTAACTAAAATGAACTGGAATAACACCCAGTTTGACGGAAAATATCCAGTCACACTAGGCTGTGCTAGAAAGGTTGGTGAGATCATGAAGTATTTAAAAGATTCTGATATGCCGCAAGTCCGCTATGGTTATTACATGTAAATAAGTAGTTTAATAATAGCTGCTAAAAACCTTAATAACTATCCATTAATTACCATAAGATACATTATCACATTTAGCTTAATAGGTGCTGACTATGGCAACTACCGTCCCTTTTAGGATTGTGTATTGTCAATATAAACAACCTATTAGACGATAAATGGAGATAAGAAATGAATCAATATGTAGGCTTAGATGTTTCCCAAGATGAAACACATATTTGCGTTGTTGACCGCGATGGCAACAAACTTTGGGAAGGAAGTTGTCTTGACCTGCCCCACATGATGGTACCAGTTCGAGAGTTAGTCACTGGTTTGGTTTCAATGCGTTAGCCACCATGTGTG
>DUBF01000161.1 GCA_012960465.1 Rhodospirillales bacterium
CACCCGCGTATTCCGGTTCTCTTAGTTGGAGCAGGAGACAGCGCAGAATTATTTATCAGAGACCTTGCCCGTAGTAACGCAAATTATCGTGTTGCTGGAATTATCTCAACCACAAATACCCGGATCGGACAAAATATCCACGGTGTTGAAGTTTTAGGTTCAATTAAAGAAATTAAAGAAGTGTTTCAGGATTTATCACGGATTGGCCCGCCCCCACAACGCCTCGTCATCACGTCAGAAAGATTAGACGGCCTAGATATCGCAACTTTATTAGATATCGCAGATAGTTTAGGCATGACATTGTCACGACTACCGTCATTAACTGACTTCAAGCAAGAAGCAGGGCCCAATCACGAGATAGCTATACGGCCGATTGATGTTGAAGATTTATTAGGTCGCCCCCAAACAACACTTGATCATAGTTCAATGGAAATGCTTATCAAAGATAAGCGGGTATTAATTACAGGCGCTGGAGGGAGTATAGGCAGTGAACTCGTTCGACAAATCTCAAACCTAAAGCCAAATTCGATAGTTCTCGTTGAAAACTCAGAATTTAATTTATATAAAATTGATATGGAGTTATCAAACCTTTACCCAAATATTCCACGCCAAGCCTTAATTGGCGATGTTCGAGACAAGAGGCGTATTGAAAAAATTTTTAAAGAATTTAAACCACAATTAGTTTTCCATGCGGCGGCTCTCAAACACGTTCCGTTAGTTGAAGCTAATATTTTAGAAGGCCTGGCAACTAATGTGCTTGGCACAATCGTTGTCGCTGATGCAGCTTTAATCTCTGGGGTTTCGACTTTCGTACAAATATCAACAGATAAAGCTGTAAATCCAACAAATATCATGGGAGCCTCAAAACGAATAGCAGAGTGTTATTGTCAAGCGTTAGGCTCCGAACATGGTTTAAAAGAAAGTAAGAGCTCTAAAAATAACACACGGTTTGTTACAGTACGTTTTGGTAATGTACTTGGCTCGACGGGTTCAGTTGTAGAGCTTTTTCGAAAACAAATTTCTGACGGGGGACCTGTTACAGTAACCGACAAAAAAATGAAGCGTTATTTCATGACAATGCGCGAAGCCGTAGAGCTTGTTTTAGCATCATCGGTCCTCGGCACGTTAAATCCTGATCAAACGGGTAAAATATATGTTCTTGATATGGGAGAGCCCGTATCAATTATTGACTTAGCAAATCAAATGATCCGCCTTGCGGGCCATATACCAAATAAAGATATTAAAATTAAATTTACGGGCCTTAGGCCTGGTGAAAAACTTTTTGAAGAAATTTTCCATGATCGAGAAGAACTTATCCAGACCTCACATTCTGGTATTTTCTTAGCATCTCCAAGGGCTAATAATATGATCTACTTCAAATCGCAAATTGATATCTTAAAAGACGCAATTAAGGCCAACGATCATGAAGCCGCCCGCCAAGTAATTATTAATTTGGTGCCAGAATACGTCCCCTCATAACTTGGATCATCTCCAACCTGCAAATAATTTTTCTGGCTCAAAGCCACCTATCTTGTTATATCCAAGATTATTATTGTGTTGTTTTTTCTTAAGGGCTCTTCCCAATGTCTCTTTCAAATCCAAACGCTATTAAACGTGCACTCATTTCTGTTTCCGATAAGTCAGGATTAATTGATTTAGCCAAATTTCTCATCGAGCATGGTATTGAAATTTTATCAACAGGGGGATCAGCAAAAGTATTGGCCGATGCGAATATAGAAGTTGAAGAAGTTGCAAACCATACCGGATTTCCTGAAATGCTAGATGGCCGAGTCAAAACACTACACCCTAAAATACATGCTGGTTTACTTGGACGCCGTGATCATACCAAAGATAAAAAAACAATGGCTCAGCATAATATTCTTCCGATTGACCTGGTGATTGTTAACCTTTACCCGTTTGAGGAAACTGTTGCATCTGGTGCTAATTATAATGACTGCATAGATAATATTGATATCGGGGGACCGGCAATGATCCGATCCGCGGCAAAGAACCATGCCTCGGTTAGCGTCGTTGTTGAACCTAGTGATTACCCACGTCTGACGAAAGAAATGATAGACCATAACGGGGCAACAACATTAACATTCAGAAAAGAATTTGCGGCAAAAGCCTATCGCCACACAGCATCATACGATGCAGCCATTGGCAACTGGTTTAGCAATATACTCAAAATTCCATATCCAGACCGCTTAAACTTCTCGGGTAAGCTTAAACAAGAACTTCGCTACGGTGAAAATCCACATCAAACAGCCGCATTTTATACAAATGATGATAACCGCGCAGGCATCGCAACCGCCATACAAATACAAGGTAAAGAGCTTAGCTTCAATAATCTAAATGATACCGACGCTGCTTTTGAGTTGGTTGCCGAATTTAAAAATACTGCCTGCGCTATCATTAAACATGCAAATCCCTGCGGTGTAGCAATATCAAACACCCAAAAAAGCGCTTATCTGAAAGCGCTTGCTTGCGATCCCGAAAGTGCCTTTGGAGGTATTGTAGCATTAAACCGACCTTTAGATGAAGCAACGGCAAAAGAAATAGCTAAACTTTTTGCCGAAGTCATAATTGCACCAGAAATCACCAAAGAAGCCCAAAAGATTCTTAAGAAAAAGAAAAATCTTAGAGTATTACAAGCCGGGGGTCTGCCAAACATCTCCGCTTCCAATATAACAATTCGCACACTTGCAGGTGGTTATTTAATCCAAGAACGTGATGCCACCGTTACCCATGGTGAATTTAAAATTGTTACTAAACGATCGCCTACCAAGGAAGAAATAATTGACTTAATATTTGCTTTTACAGTCTGTAAACATGTTAAATCCAATGCAATTATTTATGCTAAAGACAATACTACCGTCGGAATTGGCGCCGGCCAAATGAGTCGAATTAATTCATCTCGCATTGCTACCTGGAAAGCCCAAGACGCATCCAACAAAGCTGGCGAAGCCCAAAGTCGGGCTATTGGCTCTGTTGTTGCCTCTGATGCGTTTTTTCCATTCGCTGATGGCCTAATAGCTGCTGCTGAAGCCGGTGTTACAGCGGTTATCCAGCCTGGAGGTTCAGTCCGGGATGATGAAGTAATTGCCGCGGCCGATGAAAAGGGCATCGCCATGGTCTTTACCCATACGCGACACTTCCGCCACTAAAATCAGACATTTAAATTAACTCCACCAGCCTATGCATATTGTTCTTTCTAAATATTCGAACGCACGGGTTTGGTGGGTTTAACTTTAAAATCTTCGCTCCTGAACAAGATTTTTATTCATTAATGATTGACGCATAAACTGACCCAATAGATGCATTAAAGACTGATGGACATCCTCAATAATCCCATAATTATCAGCATCGACATGAAGATTTACGCTGGCAATCTCAGCAGTTCGCCCACCTGAAAACCCCGTCATTGCAATTACGTCAAGGCCAAATTCACGCGCCCATCTAGCAGCCTGCACAACATTCTCAGAATCACCCGAAGAGCTCACCGTCATAACAATGTCACCCGAATTAGCTAATAATTTTAGTTGATGCACAAAAACTTGATCATAGGAGATATCATTAGCAATTGCCGTAATCACTTCAATATTAGTCGAAAGGGATTGTACCCTAGGTTGTAAATCGGTATCGGTCGCCAACAACTTACCGTGATCACAAGCGAGATGATTTGCAATCGATGCTGAACCCCCGTTCCCACACACATAAAGCGTTTTTGAATTTTTATAAGCATCTAGTAAAGTAGCAGCTGCCTCCACTAATTTAGTTTTGTTAATGCTTGAAGAGGCTTTTGCGTATTGCTTAAAATAAGCATCACTGTACGCAGAAATATCCGGAAATTTAGATTCTGGAAAAGTCATAGGCCTTCGCTCCAAAGTTGTGGTGAATACTTACACCTGTTATGAATCTATATCAATCATTGCAATGTAAGGAAATATCACCACGCAATAAGACTAAATATCCCACAAAAAAACGCTCGTCTAATAAATTTACCACAAGCTCCAAGTTCAAGAAGCTTTGGTAAGCTGCTATACATCTAAAATATTTATTATTTTATTTGATGCCATACTCTATACTATCAACGAATTCTCTTATATTAAAAAAATTCATAGCTTTAATTTATGACCATGGCACGAACCCTAAAAAATGACTTGGATAAAGCTCTTCTTGCTCATCAAGCCGGGCACCTAAAAAAAGCCGAAAAACTTTATCGCAAAATTACTACAATAGCCCCTAGCAATAGTAACGCCTGGCATCTATTAGGCGCGCTTTATCACCAAACCGGTAATATAATACAAGCGAAAGAATGCCTTAATCGAGGCATTAAATTGACCCCCAATTTTCCTCAAGCCCTGAATACAAGAGGAATTCTGCATAAGGAAACAGGCCAAATTATGGAAGCTGAACTTGATTTCCGAGCCGCCCTAATTTTGGCACCAAATTTTCCAGAAGTGTTAACTAACCTAGCAGACACCCGGCGCTTAGCTGGTGATCTTAGCGAAGCTGAAAATCTGAATAATCAAGCTATTAAACTAGCCCCGAATCTCGCCCCAGCATATAATAATCGTGGAGCCATAGAGCAGGAGCTTGGTAATCTACAAAAGGCAAAAACAGCGTTTCAAACAGCTCTTGACCTTGATGCTAACCTAAATGATGCAGCTATCAATTTGGCAATAATATTAAAAATGCTGGGGCAAACCGGTATTGCTCTGAAAACGGCCGTAAATACTATCAAAAGAAGACCAAATTACGCGCCTGCACATAATTGCCTTGGTTTGATTTATTTTGGTTTAGAAAAAAATACAGCCGCTAAGACTTCTTTCAAAAAGGCTTGCTCCATTGATCCAAATTACGCCGATGCACAAAACAATCTCGGCAACACGCTAAGCCGCCTTGATGAAACAGTTGAAGCTCAAAACCATTATAATATTGCAGTCAGGCTTGAACCTAATAATCCAGATTTTTGGGCCAATAAGGCCGCTAGTTTGCAAGCTGAAAATAGGGTTGATGAAGTTATTGTAGCATGTAATAACGCGCTGAACATTGACCCAAACCATGCTGATGCTCGATGGAATCGTGGTATTGCACGTCTCATTTCTGGTGATTTACTTTATGGCTTTGCGGATTATGAGGCTAGATGGTTGCTGCCAGAATTTAACAACCGTTCTTTTAATTCACAGTTATGGAAAGGCGAGAATTTAAGAGATAAATCAATTCTCCTTCATTCTGAACAAGGTTTTGGCGATACCATTCAATTTATCCGCTACGTAACTTTTTTAACAAAACAAAAGCCCAAAGCCGTATATCTTGAAACCCACAAACCCCTCGTTAGTTTACTTCGAGCAATGCCGGAAATTGATAAAATATTCAATAGGGGGGAAGAACTTCCCAAAAGTGACTATCACATTCCTCTCATGAGCCTTGCACATCGATTCAAGACTACGCTGAGTACAATTCCAAAAACAACCCCCTATCTGAAAGTAAAAAAAGCATCATCATACAACTTTAAAGACAATCATAATTATAGAAAAAATATTAAAATTGGAATGGCTTGGGCTGGCAGAAAAACTCATAAGAATGACCATAATCGATCTATTCCACCAGAACTATGCGTGCCTTTTTTACAAAATCCAAACGTCCAGTTTTACGGTCTTCAATTAGACAGGGCTGAGGACTATAAAGGTAATTTGCCGTATCTTATTGATTTGAGCGCTTATCTCACTGACTTCGCTGCAACGGGTTCCATTTTAAAAAATTTAGACCTTGTAATAACAGTCGATACAGCACTTGCACATTTAGCGGGATCGCTAGGAGTAAAGTGCTGGGTCATGCTCCCATTTGCCCCAGACTGGCGATGGCTGTTAGATAGTGATAATACTCCATGGTATTCAAGTATAACATTATTTCGGCAACAAAACCGCAACAGCTGGGATAGTGTTGTTAATCAGATAATGTCGGCGCTGGAAAATTTTCATTTTTCAAACGTGGAATGAAATAACAAATTAGTTTCTTCTCATGGAAATGACTTAAGATGCTATTTTGTATAATTCTTTTGCATTTAAATAAAAGATTAAATTTTGATCCTGTTTAGACAGTCCGCTTAAACCGTCTCTAAAACCTGCAATCAAATCAGAGTAGGAAGTCCAAATCTTTTCAATAGGAAAATTACTGCCATAAATACAGCGGTTCGCGTCAAACAACTCAAGACATTGAGCGGTAATATCCTTAATAAAATTTACCGAGTTTTTATGCAGAAATGTCCCCAAGCCAGAAAATTTACAATAAACATTTGGTTGATCGGCCAAAAATCTCATGCCTTCAATCCAGACAGCCATGCCAACGCCAGAAGAATCTTCGGGCATCCCACAATGCTGCAAAACCATCGGCGTCTGTGGGAAATCTGCTGCTAGTTTAGCAGCATTTTTCATCTGTGTAGCAAAAACCTGGAGTTCAAAAGACCAGCCATAGGTTTGCAATAAAGCAAAATTATTACGCCATTTAGAATCCATCATAATATCCGGGTCCGGGGCAAACCGGTAAAGTGGGTTTTGATGCCAATGAAGTTGTTGGCGTATTCCTCGCATTAACGGCAATTGAGCTAAATTTTTTAATCTCTGCGCACAATTTTCGGAAGAAAAGTCAACATAGCCAATAATCGCATTTGGCCACCCAAACCGGTCTGCCACCTCTTGAACCCAAGCGGCTTCAATAAACTCTGCTCCATCTGGCCAATTAACCTGAATATAAACCGAGGCAGTCACTCCTTGAGGCGTTACATCATCAATAAATTCTTGAACCAGATAGTCACGCTTAATTAGATCATAATCACCAAAAATTCGCGCTTGAGTTGGCCCGTTAAGCCATTCCAAATCGGATAAGCGCCAAATATGATGATGAGCATCAATAATATTTAGTTTATTACTTGGATCGGTCAATCCGCCAACTCCCCAAGGACGATAAAAAGTTTCCTTCGCTACTAACAGTATTTAGCTTTAATATTTTCATCAGTGATAACAAAATTCAACGCTGATTGCCGCCAACATATTTTCGTGTTTAAAGCCTTAAACGAAAATGATAACCAGCCTATTTTTTTAAAAATTCCAGATTAAAGTAATTTATAGCGTTCGTTCGACCTATTCGTAGACGTTCATCTTCAGAAATAACTTGGGTTGCATCAAACCAATCACAAGCGTCTTCCATTGTCTCAAAAGGATAATCGGCTGAAAAAAACATCCTATCAATACCAACCACCTCTAGACAACACCGAAACGCTGGGTCGCTAAAATTGCCGCTGGTAGTTAGCAGAAAATTATCGAGAAAATACTCGCCAAGTGGGCGTTTTCCCCTGTACGCGCGGCGAGAAAATTCCATCCGAGCATCAATGCGCCATAAATCATAGGGAATATGTTCGCCTAAGTGTCCTATGAAAATTTTAAGCTTTGGGTAATCATCAAACATGCCTGAACCACACATTCGGAGGGCATGGATTGATGTTTCAACTGCAAACCCCCAGGGTGAACTTTTTAACCATGGATGGCCATCGTAAATCGGTGCTCTTGACTCAATCTGCATCCTGGGATGTAGATAGAACGGGACATTCAGCTCCGAAACTGTAGCCCAAAAACTACGATATTCGGGTATATCATAATAAATTGCAGAGTCTTGAACATCTTTCTGAGTAAAACCATTAACCATTGCACCATAAAAACCGAGATCTTTAACACAACGGTTCAGTTCTTCCGATGCGGCATCTGGATCTTGCATAGGAAGAGCGGCAAACGCACCATAGCGTTTTGGGTTTCTGATCACAGCTTCTGCCATGGCGTCATTAGCCTTACGAGCGACCTTTATAGCCTCATTGGTGTCGAGAATGCCTTGTACACCGGGGGCATTATTGGATAAAATAGCAAATTCAATGCCATTTTTATCCATAAGTTCGATGCGCTCACTATCCATATCCAAAATCTGGCGTTCAAATTCTTCCCATTTTCCAGAATCCCCGGCAAACGCCTTTGTATTACCGAGTGTTTCCTGAATTGCCATATGTTCTTCAAATACTATTTTACCCTTCATAACCGTTTTCTCCATGTTAAATTTAAAAGTTTTAGAACTTTGTGTGGACTAATTTATAGTGTCTTGATCACAAATATTCGCCAGCCTAGAGGAGAGTTAATATTTGTTTTATTGTTAAAACTTAAAATTTAAATAAAAGTCGTGCGTTAAAGTTTATTTTTTCTTATCAACATTCCAAAAGTCGTAGCGCAAAACGTGTGTGTTTTTTGTTTTATCTAGAAGTCGTTCTTTAATCCAGCCCTCTACATCTGATCTAATAGCTTTGCGCTTTGTATCGGCGGCTTCCTTATTCACCTGATGGTCCTTAGAATAAGGACGACTGTTAAACTTACTGCCAAAATTATCATTGCTTTTCGTAGATCCAGGCATCCCGGACCTATGTAACGCTACAACAGCTTTAAACTTAGCTACTATTTTATCTCGTGCAATAATTGCAGGCTCAATATCTATGATATCACAGCCTGTCGAACGTTTAAAAGTGGTTTTATTTTCAAAGGCCCAACGTACGTCGTTGGGGATTGTTAGTTTAACTTGCCATTTTCGTCTGTGTTTTACTAAATAACTAGGGTTTTTTTGTTTGATAAAAGACATAATTTTTCTGATATTTTCTTTACTAACTAACTGAGAGATAATTTTTTAAAACCCACGCCGATAAAAGTCAAATGAAATGCTGTAGTATAAAACCAACTCATTTTCCCAGTTTTAACTCCAATTAAATTATACCACCCTATAAATATCGTCCAATTAAACAGGTTATAGACGTTTCAAAGAATTGGCTAGGGTCTAAATGGCATAGTTTGCTAACTCGCTCCTAAAAGGCATAAAATTATTTATCAGACATATAGCCAATCCAATATATTACAAAATTTTAAAAAGTCTCACGTGGACGTTAACCCATCAAAATTTCGATATAAGAGGTTAATTAAATTTAATGAATTATCAGACCGACTGCTGATCAAGTCTTTAAAACTTGGTGTGACACTAAGTTTTAAATTTTCTCTTTATATATAGCTACTTGTTTTGCTTAATGAGATTTTATTTCGTTCAGCCCGCGTGTTTATTAGACATTAATGATAATTAAACATTATTTTTTCAATTTATGATATCACCAAATCTCCGCTTTATTGTAAATCCAAATTTGTACCCAATTTTTTTCATTTTATGATTTAACTGATAGAATTATTTGATATGGTCTTTGTAATACGTATGCCTTGCATGGTAATTATAGGCATTTATATATTCATTTCACAATTTAATATACTTGCCTATGCCTGATAATTTTATAAAATCCAAACGGATTCATATCTAGCCTTAAAATCTACCAGGTTTATGATATGGTCTTAGTAATTTAGAGATTACACTTTCTATTTACGCCTTAGTTATGGTAGTATTATTTATATCATCCTGTCTGAGTAATATGAAAAAAATAAAAATAATATGGCCGAGTTTATAAAATCACATTCTCAACTTTTACACAGTAAGCCAATTGATGTGCACAAAGCCTGCTATAACCGTGAGGTGTGGGTCTTGCGAGACACCCTTTATAGAAAATATGTTGGGCCTCTACAAAAATATAAAAAGAATGTTGCCAAACGGCACCTTCAAAAAATTATAATAGACTTATACGAGACCTGGTATTTTGATCCAACATTATGTCTTGCGGTGAGTTTTAACAACAACGACTACACACTACACGCCCGCTATAATACAATCAAAATAACCAAGAAAACCATCGACATCATCAAAGATTTAATTAAGGCAGGCCTTCTTCATTATAAAGCGGGTATGCCGGCTAAAGACCGATATCGTTCTGGTCCCAGCTACACTTCGAGAATATGGCCTACAGACGAGTTAATAGAATATTTTTTGGACCTCAAATTCAATATTATTAATATTTTAGCTCACGATATTGATAAAGAATCGATAATATTAAATAAAAAAGTTGTGTTACCAAAAGACCCCGGGAAACCAAAAAGCAGGCCTAAGAATAAGAATGTACCAATAGATTATTGTGACACACCAAAGATTAGGGCGATGCGATTGATTTTGGCTTGCTATAATATACTTCTACGTAAGACACATATTGATATAAGCACTGCTGAAAATTATTATGTTTCGGCTTTTAATGAGTGGGGCAAAGAAACAAGATGTTTTATTAGCCCAAACTGTTTTATGCATAGGACATTTATTAACAGTACTTTCAATGATGGTGGCAGAGTTTACGGCGGTTGGTGGCAAAAATGCCATTCGACATATAGAAAAGATATTTTTATCAACGGCAACCCGGTTGTAGAGGTCGGTTATAACGCTATACATCTGGCAATTCTCTATCAAATAGAGGGGCTAAACCTCTATGATATGGCTGTTAGCCATGATCTATACGATGTTATTATCCCAGAACTAGATAATGTCCCCGAATCGGAGCTGATCGATTATAGTCGCGCGGAATTAAAACAGTTCAAAAGATTTCTAATCAAAAAATTAACCCATAATGGAATAAGCGCTAGAAGTAAAACTGATCTCTGGACGGCAACAATAAAAGCAATAACGGCAGAAGAATACACAACTAACGGTGAAATCCATAGACCGCCATCAAATATTTTAAGAACCATATCACATAATTTACTCGCCTCTGTGTTTGATAGTATTAAGCAGAAACATCAACCGATAGCACACTATTTTCTATCTGGCATAGCTTCTAGGCTACAGCTAATCGAAAGCAACATAACAATGAACCTTATTGAGCACTTTACTGCTTTGAAGGTACCCATATTAACGCTGCATGACGCCTACATCGTCGAACAGAAATGGGGTCAAACCCTAATCAACGCCATGCAATGTAGCTGGATGGAGGAAATGTCTAACCTTGCAGCAAATCAAAATAATAAACCTAAACGCAGCAAGTATCTGGAGCGGCTAACAAGTCATGAAAATCACTACGATACGCGGCATTTATTAGCTGAGCCTATCGAATTTAATAACTCAGCCAGAGATTATACTAGCGGTAAAAATAGATTAAGGCGGTTGGGCAATATTTTTAATTCCTCTTCGCAAGATCAAAAGAGAAGCAATGCGAGCATTCACGCGTTATTCGAGAACCGTTGGTCTAAATGGAATAGGGATATTGTTGACATTAGACCAGCGAATACCAAAAGGGCCGTTACGGAACGATATCAAACAAGCCTTAACCTTCATCAGGACTGGCTTTTAGAGGGTGACACCGAAGATGATTCGCCTGAGATTAAAGATCGCTACAACAGTTTTTATGCGGGTATAAACAGTCCTCTTTATGCACAATGGCTACGTTTTAAACCTCTATGGATGCAGGGGGGGGTAAAATAGTTCACGTATGAATAGGGATACTATGTAAAAATATGATTTAAAGATAAACAAAACGCTATATTTTAAACTAAATCATCATTCTTCATCATATCAAATTGCGGGCTATTTTATATGTAACATTGGTTCGTGGGGTCGAAGGAATTATACCGTCAATTATTGGCACCGGTTTAGTAGCAGTGCTTATGTGGTTTCCGTGGGCTAAGTCTAAATCTTAGCGCTCTAGCTTATTCTGCCTGGCTGGAGGTCTGCCTAATGGTGGTTTGATTATAAAGTGACTCTTCAGCGTCTTTTAAGGCTCGCTGGATCCATCTTTAGGTTTCTCTGCCCCCCCCCTTTCAGTCGGGAAAATTACTGGCTCTGTGTGGCTCTTAAGATGGCCCACAGAGACGCAGTATGATTATCCCTATAGAAACGTTTTAATAGTTATAATTGGAGCAATCTAAAAAAGAGGTTTGTAACGGCTATTCGCTATAGAGATACTGCGATTATTATCTTTGTTATCTCTTATCTTTGGAGGATGTTCTTCTTAATCAAGTGAAGAATAAGCTAAGATAAAAACTGAGATAAATAAAATAAAGAAGAAGAAATAAAAAAAAGGAAGATAAGAAGTAACATAACGGTGGTACTTTTCTAAGATGGCTTTAAGTAGACCCATCTTATGATCAATCTAACTGCAGATCTGAAAACATGGCCTTTTTCTGTTTCATCCGTTGAATTTGAGCCATCGTCATCCAGCAGGATAAATAATATGTACCACCTTGAATGATCTTGTTGCGTTCTGATCTGCTAATGTTTCTAGTATTTGGTGCAGACACATTGATGCTGTTGCCTTGTAGAAGATTTTTAACAACACTGGTCTTAATGCCAAAGTTTGTGTTTTGTGGCGTTATCCTTGATTTCTTGCCTTTTTTAAGGACTGCGACCGTAACGCCTATCACATTGCCACTCTCAGCATCTATGATCGGGCCACCACTGTTACCGGGATTTATGGCAGCATCGATTTGAATGTTGGAGAAGTTATTTCTCAGGCCTGTCAGAGAACTTACAATTCCTTTAGTTACTTTTACTGACGCACTAACTTTCCTACCAAAAGGATAACCTGCAACATAAATATCTTGTGTCAGTTCAGGGCTTTTATTGCTTAACCTAAATATTTTTTCCGGCTTAAAGTTACCTTTTAGTAGCGCCAAATCATTCACAATATCTCTTGATACGATAGTGGCTATTACAGATTTACCCCTGTGATGTATCCGCACTCGTGCACAGCCATCAATAACATGGTTGTTGGTAATGACATAACCAGACTTGGTAATGGCAAAGCCTGTACCAGAGCCTGTTGGATAAATCTTGTGACCCTTTGCAGGTTTCGATACAGTTCGTTTAGGCTGTCGTTTAGCTATGACTTTTGGTCTAGCTGTGGGTGTCTTCCTAGCATATAGGAACTTATCATTCTCAAAGATACCTTCTTTTACGTTTCCACTGGCAAAGGTAAAGGTGCCTTGTCCGTTCTTTTTGCCATCTTTGAATTCACCAACGTACTTGTTTCCACTTTTGGCAAAGGTAAAGGTGCCTTGTCCGTTCTTTTTGCCATTCTTGAATTCACCAACGTATTTACTTCCATTGGCCCAAGTAAAGGTGCCTTGTCCGTTCCTTTTGTTATCCCTGTATGCACCAACGTGTTTGTTTCCACTTTTGGCAAAGGTAACTGTACCTTGGCCGTACTTTTTATCATCCTTCCATTCACCAACGTATTTGTCTCCATTGGCAAAGGTATAGGTGCCAAAGCAATTAGACCATGGAGAGTTTGTTAGATGTCTCTCTCCAGGACAAGGAGGCAAAGCATAACTCACCCCTGTACTTCCTATCAGCACAGTCAGCATGAGACTTAATGTTGTGAGTAATCTAGTCATGACAATATGAAACCATAGTTGTGTAATACGCACAAGAACCGCATTTTAAATCTCTTTAGTTCACTCGTGTTGGAACCACCTAACACTTGGCGAAGGGAGGCGCCTGGACTAGGTTGGGACTACGCAGAAGGAAAGGAGCTTAGTATGAAGGCAGTAATAATTGCATGTTTGGGACTGCTAATATTTTCTGAAACCAAGGCAGATTACAAAGCACCCGACAAACAAGAGATTGAAAAGAAATTTTGCAGAACCATAAAAGGGCAAACTACTATGCTTATGAATACCTATAATTCTAATGAAGAAGAAATTGATAGGGGTAATCAAGAAGTGAGAAATGAAGGTGTTAGGATTAGAAGTATTAGTTTAACCAACCTGAATTTCATGGCTAATATTTGGGTGGCATTTTGTAAAAAATAATGCGCCATCTACTTAACCTGTAAAGGCTGTAA
Organism: Rhodospirillales bacterium; assembly: GCA_012960465.1. Classification (GTDB taxonomy): domain Bacteria; phylum Pseudomonadota; class Alphaproteobacteria; order Rhodospirillales; family UBA2165; genus TMED23. The sequence goes on from DUBF01000161.1 coordinate 13,787, forward strand.
TAAAAAAAGGCGTGCCTCAAGCAACCAAGCAAGTTAAAGGCGCAAGAGAGAGGTCTACCCTAACTTCTTAGCCAAATCTTCTAATTTTAAAAGAATTTAGTGAAGAAGTATTGCTATGGATAAATAGGAATATTATGTTATAGGTCAAAATAATGATGGCTGGCCGCCAAACACTATAATCATGTAAATTCAAGAGAGAGGGGTGCTAGTCACCAACACCCAAAAACAGACTTATGGAGTTCCAGATGTCAATTGAAGTAAAAAATTTCTCAAATTCTCCTGATGACGCCAAAGACATGCCAAATGCTCGTATGGAGGCAGTAAACGTCCTCAATCAACGGGTAATGAAACTGACTCTCAGCCCTGAATGGAAGTGGTCAAAGGATATAAAGCCGTTGATTGGAACGGATAGCTGTGAGGCCACCCATACTGGAATAATTGTAGAGGGTACAATCCACTGTGTGTGTGATGATGGAAGCGAAGCAACTTACACAGCTGGTGACGCTTATGCCATTTCACCTGGCCATGATGCTTGGGTTGTAGGGGACAAACCAGCCGTTGTTTATGAGTTTGCAGGTATATGGGGCGAGTAATTAATTACTAAGAATTTGATAAACTATACAAATCTGAGCTAGCCAACTACCAGTAAAGGC
>DUBF01000162.1 GCA_012960465.1 Rhodospirillales bacterium
TAAAATCTCCCGAAAATCCTTTTGGCCCACGCCGGCTATTGAATAACTGGCTCGGGTCCACGGGTCTTTATTCCAGTACTTAGTTACACCGCCTTCCCAATATTGTAGCTGGGAAAAATCGGAGTATCGTCATCATCCTTGACTAACGATATATTTTCTTCCAAATCCTTAATGGAGTTTCTTTATTTTTTCGATTTATTGCGTTTGGGCCAAGGCTCTCTCGGTGCCTCAAATCGAGGTTTTCCCAATATCGGGCTGGAAAGTACATAAAAGCCATGGTTGGTAAACAACCAGAACAGATTACGGTCATACTCGGTATACACACCATGTGACAAGTTCCCACGGGCATAGTCTACTACCCGTTCTTCGTTAAAGGGCGGCACAAAGTAGGCAGTGATTTTAGGGTTCCTGACATCACTGACATCAAATACCTGCAAACCCGCATTGTAGAAGTTGAACGGTAAAACTCCTGCTCGAGATATACCTGGCTGAGTATAGTAGCCTGTACGTTTTGGACCAAAGCTCCCACGACGCTGACAAAAGTCAGTGAATTTAGCATCTGAAGGTGGTCTGGGCCGTGGTAACACTCCTATTTTCACTGGATTTTGGGGATTACTGACGTCAATCATATGTACGTTTTTATAGGGTTCGAAACAATCCTCATTTAGCGGATACCCGCTAAAATACACAATGCCTGTTTTCTCAACCTGAGAAACATCGATAAAGTCACCTTCAGTGCCTGCAACGCTTGGCTCGAAATTCAGTTGGCCAACCACTTTCATTTCTTTAGGACTAGAAATATCCACAACAAAAAAGCCCAGCCCTCCCATGGCTGCATAGCCATATTTGCCCCCTTCTTCAACTGGTGTTGGTACAAACAGCGACATTCGAGCGCCCATCCAGGAAGTACGATTCCCGGCTCGGGGATTGGCTGTATAAGCCGCTTCATGGACTTTATCAAAAGCAATCTGTCCAGGAACAGTCAACTGGTAGAGGAATTTCGGATTGGCTGGATCCGACATATCCCAGGACTGATAACCGGCAGAATACAAATCATTTGAATATTCGGTCAGGGCATAGCTGGCATCTGGCGCTGCTGCGACATACATGATATCGCCACCAAAGTAAGTTGGAATATCGCGCACGCCGGATCCCTGCTGCTTCCCTACAGGCGCATTGGGATGAGCAACGTCTGTGGTTCTTTCCGCAATGAGTTTCCAATGCTTTGGCAAGGGTCCATTCATCTCATAAACCTTAAACCCTTTGAGGTGATCGGCATGTCGGATTTTGTCAACTTTATCTGGCTCAGTCAGCTTATCGTGCAGCACCCCAAAACGTCGGATTTCAAAAGACTGAACCATAATATATTTGCCCAGTTTTTCGTTCCATTGAATCGATGCGGCACCAAACATATCCCCTTTCGGATAGGGGTTCTGTTCCTCAACATCCGGGCCATCGCTCCCCCAGGTATGGCCCCTAGTAAGTAGTAATTTCACATCTTTTGGATTGGTAATATCATAAATCTTTAGATCACGACGCACATACTGGTAGAGATAACGACGTCCATCAAAGTCAACCATATTTTGCCAGGTATGGTAAGGCTCCACAGTAATTGGATAATAGGCTTCCACCTTCATATTCTTGATATACTGCTCTTTATCCCAGTAATTCAACAAACCATCAAAAGGGTGGCTCTCATAGGTATGAAAGGTCGCTTTCGGATGAATGAATTTCCCCGTTTTGATATCCATGCCATAGCTGTCCTTTGGCGGCTCGGGCGCCGTATGATCACCAACAAGTTCATTAACCCGTTTTACCCACTTGTCTTTAATGTCCCCTTGTTCGTCCCCGTGATCCTGAGCCCTCACCAAGCTCATCAGAATCAATAGCGGTAGTAGTTTTTTCATTATTTTCTCATTTTGGTTTGATTATGATTTCACAATATAAGATTGGTCAATTAATTATTTTTCAAACAAAAAAGCCTCTGTGAGGAGGCTATTTGAGCCAGAGGTGTTTCATTTTTTTCATCCCGACCGTCCCTCCGTCATTTATAAGGTTAAGATTGGGAAAGTGGTTGAGAAAGCATAATAGAGAAACTACCTCTCTGGAGGCAAACTAAGTAGAGATAGTGGTAAAGTCAATCAGGAAGTCTAGGAACAAAAAACCCCACTATTGGGCAATAATCCACCCATCGGGTTATGAGGCCCATCTAACTCCTTCTTATACCTTAATATCACGACGAAAATAAGTCGATTTAATAATGATCATAATTCGTTGTTTTCTTCCTATAAATAAGATTCTTATAGTCTAAATCCAGATTTTTACTAATTATTTAGACTATTTTGATGTGACGATAAATAGTCGCAGAAGCTAAACTTTGATTATATGAGTGTGGATTCTTTCTTTTGAGTATTC
>DUBF01000163.1:0-474 GCA_012960465.1 Rhodospirillales bacterium
AACAATTCTTCAAACTTATCGGTATCTTTCTTATGACGGAATAAATTTCCTATAATTGGCAAATCACCAAAAAAGGGTACCTTATCCGTTGAGTCCATTATTTTTTGTTTTTTAACGCCTCCAATAACGACAACAGTCCCGTCCTTAACCATTAATTTAGTAGTGATTTCTTCTGATTGTAACGGCGGATTAGTGATAGTCTGATCAGCATCTTTTTTCTCAACTTTAATAGAAAGCCTTACATTCCCGTCGCCAACAATACTGGGTGTGACCGTTAATATTAACATTGCATCTTTAAATTCAATATCAGTTCCACCACTTTCAGATTCTGTTTTATAGGGAATCTCCCAGCCCTGCTTAATAACTGCTTGTTCATTATTCAGCACAAAAACGCGAGGGTTTGAAAGGATTTTAGTAAACCCATCGGCTTCCATTGCATCTAATTCAACCTTTAAGGTACCAGCGCCTGACGTA
>DUBF01000163.1:514-1040 GCA_012960465.1 Rhodospirillales bacterium
GGAGATTTTCTGCAAGAGCCCCTGCCGATGCACCCAATGATTGAGCGCCTGCAGTACCGGTTGCTAAACCAGATACTCCAAATTTATTACTGTCACTTTCCCATAAGTCCGCATGATCATAGCCCAACCTAGACCCCAGTTCTTTTTTAAAATCATCGGTAGCTTCAACAATAAAAGCTTCAATCAAAATCTGTGGAGTACGAATGTCAATTTGAGCTATTAATCGAGAAATCAAATCTAACTCATCCTTTGTTCCTTTAACAATTAATGAATTAGTACGTTTATCAATCGTAATCCCTTGTGAACCAGTGGCTTGACCCGAAGAACTTGCTGCCCCTGAGCCTGACGATTGACCGGATAAAACACTTTGAATTTGGCTGCTAATTGTTGCAGCATCGGTATAATAAAGCTTATAGATTTCAGTATATTTAGGTTTCACCGCACGCTGAGCAGCAATAGATTTTTTTAAATCTTCCAGACGTTTTCTATCAAAATCTTCTTGTGCCACTAATGTCTCTTGGCTATG
>DUBF01000163.1:1110-1613 GCA_012960465.1 Rhodospirillales bacterium
CCAAAGCAACATCCCAAGGAACTTCTTCAAGTTGTGCAGAAATAACGCCCTCAACCTCATCACCTACTAAAATATTTGTACCCGTAATCTCCGCCAACATTCGCATCCCATCCCGGACACCAACTTTGTCAAAGTTAATACTAATAGGAAAGTATTCCTTAGACTCAGCATTGTGAGTGATGTAATTCTCATACTTCTCTTCGTTGATTCGAACTCTTTTTCTAGCTTTTAAAAGCTCCTGTTTTGTTAAGTCCACATCCGGACCTAACCTAACATTACGTTTAATTACATCTTCTGTATCTTTAATAAATTGTTCTGGATTTAACAACGACCTTTTAATCCCATCATCTTCAGATTCCTTAATTTCATTGCTTGCACACGAAGCCAAGAGAATTGGAATGAGTAGTAAAAAACTAAATCTCTTCTTTTTCAAAACTAGCACTCCGGTTTTTAACATTTAAAATAAAAATTTCTCCGTCTTGTTCTACTTCTAAACCACTACT
>DUBF01000163.1:1767-2412 GCA_012960465.1 Rhodospirillales bacterium
TCAATGTACTCAGATACAGAACCGTCCCTCGCATTACCACCTCCCGAATCATCCACAATAGGGGCAAAAGGATTCGCCATATATTCATCTGATAGCCCTTGAGAATAAACCGGTAAAGAACAGGAAAAAACCATAACCCCAAAAACGAGAAGTAGTACTCTTTTAGTATTCATATAAGCCTTCACTATCATTGTCTTCGTTCACATATTTTTCATTATCATTAGCCGGCCAGCGAAAAGCGGACAGTACCAATTTCACCGCAACACGGCCTTTTTCTTTCTCAGATTTAACCAGTTTTATATGTTCATTTTCGATGATGATTATTTTGTCCATCTTTGCAAGATCTCGTCGAAATTTAGACCAGCCAAGAAAATTTCCTGACACATCTAATTGAATCGTTAATCGATAAAAAGCAACGGCTTTGGGTGTATTAGAATCATTTTCTTCCATAACCGGTGGCGGCGGTTCAAATGATTCTTCACCACCACCCATTGCGCCACCACCATCATCAATTAAAGCCTCATTTGGATCTACAACAGAGACTAATTGGAATACCGGCTTATCACTTATTTGATTGAGTTTGGCAATCATGATCTTATGGGTAAGCGCAAGACGGCTAATATAACGATATAATTTATCTAACTC
>DUBF01000164.1:0-71551 GCA_012960465.1 Rhodospirillales bacterium
CGGGAGATACAGTTATATTCTCTTCCCGGATAATACCGGGAAATGAGTTATCAATTTCCCGACTACAAAATAAGTTGGTTCAAAATAATGTATCTGTCATTAACGATAAGAATGGTAATATTCATGTTTCTGGTCATCCAGCAGAAGATGAATTAATTGAGATGTATCAGTATATCCGACCACAAATCGTTGTTCCCGTTCATGGTGAAACGCGGCACCTTAAAAAACATGCAGAAATTGCTGAAGATTGCCAAGTTCCAGAGACTATCCTAGTCAAAAATGGTTCGGTAGTAAGGTTAGCCCCAAATAATGCAGAAATCATTGACGAGGTACATGTTGGACGTTTTTCTATAGATGGGTCGAGGATTGTCTCACTTGACAGTGATGTTATCAAAGACCGTAATCGCATTCTTTACAATGGCGTAGTAGTTTTGAGTTTAGTTCTAGATCAATCTGGCAATATTATGAAGACGCCGCAATTAACAACTCATGGTCTGATTGAAGAAGATGAATTTGCTGCTTTATTGGAACACCTTTTGGATAAAATTGAAGATGAGCTATTTCACATGAGTGACGATGATATCATTGATGATTTAAAAGTCAAAGAAGTGGCTCGCATTATTGTTCGTCGTTATTTTAGAGATCAATATAAAAAACGTCCATTAACTTCAGTCCATTTAATTAGAGTTACAGGTTCTGTCTAGTTAGTTGAATTTTAGAGGTAACACTGTTTGAATTATCATATTATTATAATTTTCTTGGATAATTAACATAAGCGGAAAGTTTTTTAAAAATTAATAATAAGTAAAAATATTGTATGTCAACCTATTGTGAAATAGCATCAGGGCATCCGTATCATGGCCCTTACCATGAAACTGAATACGGTTTTCCTGTTGAGTCTGAATCAGTGTTATTTGAACGGCTAACTTTGGAAATTTTTCAGGCAGGTTTATCGTGGCTGATCGTTTTAAAAAAACGTCAGGGTTTAAATATCGCTTTTAATAATTTTGATGTAGATCAAGTTGCAAGTTTTACTCAATTGGATATTGATCGATTGAGAAACGATTCATCTATTATCCGTAATAGATTAAAAATTGAGGCTACGATTTATAACGCTAAGTCGATTGCTTCTATTCGTCGTTCTCACGGCGGTTTTGCAAATTGGTTGTTTCAAAAAAAAACACTAAATAGAGAAGATTGGTCCAAAGTTTTTAAGCAAAATTTTAAATTTGTGGGTGAAAAAGTAGTTGGCGAATTTTTAATGAGTATTGGTTATCTAGAGGGTGCGCATCATGAAAATTGTCCGGTATACAACAGTATTAAAGCTTTAGGCCCGGTGTGGTTTAAAAATAAAATTTAAAAGTATTTGTAATTTGATAATTTATTTCTTTTTGGTTTTAAAATTTCTAATTTAAAGGCTATTTTCGTGCTTGATGGTAAAAAGTTCTAGAAAGGGTGTAGGGGTTGCGAAGTTATTTTATCATAATATTTGTTTGTCTTTGGATGGGATTGGGAGAAACTACTAATGGAGCTTCTGTAATAGTTGCCCTAGGGAACTGCAGACTATTACTGAAACATCTTGCTAAACCCGACGTTAATTTTAAAGCGGGTTATGATGTTCGAGGGGGAAAAATCAAAGTAGCTGATTATGATGATGGATTAGGATTGAAATTAGAGGACACGGTGACTTTTGATATTGGCATTGATATTGCTAATAAATATAACCTAGGTCAAAGAAACATGACTGCTACGATGACGATGGTTAATGTTACAATAAAGAATGGGCAGGTTTTTCTCAATAACCAACTAATAACGAAAAAAGATGGGGCTGATTTAGAGACAAGATGTCAGTCAATATTAAACCTTAAGTAATATGTATTATAGACTTTTATCTCTACTTTACATACTGTCCGGCGGTTATATTAGCACTATTTAAATTTTTTTAAGGTACCTTATGCGGCTTACTGATTTTTTTCTTCCTACGATAAAAGAGAACCCTAAGGAGGCACAAATTGCTTCTCATCGATTTATGTTGAGAGCAGGAATGATCCGACAATCGAGTGCCGGGATTTATTCATGGCTCCCTTTAGGGTTTCGCGTGCTAAAAAAAATAGAACAAATTATACGTGAAGAGATGGATCGAGCAGGATGCCAAGAACTCCTAATGCCAACTATTCAGCCGGCTGAAATATGGCGCGAAAGTGGGCGCTATGATGTTTATGGTAAGGAAATGCTGCGTTTAATAGATCGACATGATCGTGAAATGTTATACGGGCCGACGAATGAAGAAATGATTACGGAGATTGTTCGCTCGTCAATACGAAGTTATAAAGATTTACCTAAAAATCTATATCATCAGCAATGGAAATTTCGCGATGAGGTGCGTCCGCGCTTTGGCGTCATGAGGGGTAAAGAGTTTTTGATGAAAGATGGGTATTCTTTTGATGTGAATAAAGAAAGTGCCATAAATTCTTATAATAAAATGTTTATTGCGTACCTTAGAACATTTGCTCGTATGGATCTTAAAGCTATTCCTATGCAAGCTGATACCGGTCCGATTGGTGGTGATTTAAGTCATGAGTTCTTGGTTTTAGCTGAAACCGGAGAGTCTGAAGTCTTTTGTCACAAAGATATTCTTAATTTTGAAGTACCCGGTCCGGATACGGATTATAGTACTGATCTCCAACCAATAGTTGATAAATGGACCTCACTTTATGCTGCAACTGACGAAAAAGTCGATGTATCTAAACATACGGAAATTGGTGCAAGTCTTGTGTCTGCACGCGGCATTGAAGTGGGTCACATTTTTTATTTTGGTGACAAATACTCGAAAGCAATGGGAGCAACGGTTGCGGGTCCAGATGGCAACGATATTACTTTGGAAATGGGTTCCTATGGGATTGGCGTGTCTCGTCTTGTTGGAGCAATCATTGAAGCCAGCCATGACGATAATGGTATAATTTGGCCAGACGCGGTCGCGCCTTTTAAAGTGGGCATTATAAATCTTCGTGTTGGTGACAAATCCTGTGATATAGCTTGTGAGGAAACCTATACTAAAATGCGCGATCAATATGTTGAGGTTCTATATGATGACCGAAATGAAAGTGTTGGGGTTAAGTTTGCTGATATGGATTTGATTGGTCTCCCATGGCAGATAGTAATTGGGCCGCGGGGGCTAAAAGAAGGTAAAGTTGAATTAAAAAATAGGTCTTCCGGTGTTAAAGAAGAGCTTTCTATTAACGATGCTCTGAATAACATTCTTGGGTAGGGTGCAGCTATGTTCTCTTCATTTGAATGGATACTCGCTATGAGGTACTTACGGGCGCGTCGTCAGGAAGGATTTATATCGGTCATAGCCTGGTTCTCGCTTCTTGGTATCATGTTGGGTGTTGCAACACTCATTATTGTTATGTCTGTAATGAATGGATTTAGACAGGAATTACTAACACGTATATTAGGTGTGAATGGTCACCTAAGTGTTTATGGAAATAGTCAAAAACTGATAAATTACAATAGTTTAGCGTTTGATATATCCAAGATAAATCATGTTATTAAAGTGACGCCGATGATTGAAGGCCAAGTAATGGCTAGTGCAAATGGTCAAGCTAAAGGCGCAGTTGTGCGAGGATTGCGTCAATCCGATATTAAAGCCCGGAAAATTTTAGCTGATAATATTGAACGAGGGTCCCTAGAAAAATTTACAGGAAATAATTCAGTCGTCCTCGGTTATCGAATGGCTCGTAAGTTAAATCTAACCATCGACGATAAAATAATGCTTATCTCACCGCAAGGAAACGTTACCGCTTTTGGTACTATTCCTAGAATGAAATCTTATGTAGTTACTGGGATTTTTAATGTGGGTATGCACGAATATGATAGTAGTTTTATATTCATGCCGTTAAGCGCCGCACAAATATATTTTAAACTCCCAAAGGCTATAAGTTATTTAGATATCATGATCAAAAATCCGGGCCAGGCATCTGAGTTAGCTATTAAAATTTTAGGTACTATTGGCAATAAAGTGCGCGTTTATGATTGGCAACACACAAACGCTAGTTTTTTTAATGCAATCCAGGTGGAACGGAATGTAATGTTCCTTATTCTAACTCTGATAGTTATTGTGGCGGCTTTTAATATTATATCGAGCTTAATTATGTTGGTAAAAGATAAAGGTCGCGATATAGCCATCCTTCGTACTATGGGTGCTACACGCACAATGATTATGCGTGTGTTTCTAATTTCTGGAGCAAGTATTGGAGCGATTGGTACGTTGGCAGGATTTGGTCTTGGAATTGCTTTTGCCATGAATATAGAGGGTATACGTCAGTTTTTACAGGGATTAACAAACACTGATTTGTTTGCAGCAGAGATTTATTTTCTCTCAAAATTGCCGGCAGTTATCGATCCTATGGAGGTAACATTAGTAGTTTTGATGGGCCTTGGTCTTTCTTTTCTAGCAACAATTTATCCCTCTTGGAGGGCTGCTCGTCTCGATCCGGTCGAAGCTTTGCGTTATGAATAAGACGGTTTTAGAGTTACGTGGAATTGCACAAGCGTTTGACCAGGGCGATACTTCTTTGGAGGTGTTACGAAGTATTAATCTGAACGTAAAGTCAGGGGAGATCGTCGCTCTCGTTGGTCCGTCGGGATCGGGGAAATCCACTCTGCTACAAATTGCCGGATTATTGGAACGAGCGCTATTTGGTGAGATTTTTATTAGGGGTCAAAGCACTAAAAATTTAAATGATGATAGCCTTACTGAGATACGCCGAAATGAAATTGGCTTTGTATATCAATATCATCATTTACTAGCCGAGTTTTCGGCTCGAGAAAATATCATTGTCCCGCAAAAAATTATGAGAATTGATAAAGAAACTGCGAGTAAGCGGGCTGATATACTTTTGGATATTATGGGTCTATCAGACCGCGCAGACCATCGACCTGCAAAATTATCTGGGGGAGAACAGCAACGTGTTGCCATAGCCCGTGCATTAGCAAATAATCCAACTGTTCTTTTGGCCGATGAACCGACCGGTAATTTAGATTCGAATTCAGCAGATGTCGTATTTCAATTATTGTCCCAACTCGTACAGAATTCTGACGTTGGAGCACTGATTGCGACGCATAATTCCGTACTGGCAAGTCGGATGGACCGCGTTGTGTGTCTGGAGGGCGGTTTGCTAATTGATGGCTAATGTGTCTCTACGTTCCACGATTCAAATAGAAAATATTGAAATTTTTTATTATGTTTAAGCCACTCTTTTGTTACCACTATGTAGCTGTTATTTTTAAAAAAGGTATTTTACAAATAAACATATTAACTGATTATATTATTACGTGACTTTAATCTTAGAATCGTGAAATACTTGAAAAATATGTCACATTCTGACTTCATTCATCTTAGGGTTCATTCCTGTTATTCCCTTCTGGAAGGGGCGATAAAGATTGAAGATCTTGTCAATCGTACTAAAGATTTTAATATGCCAGCTGTTGCAATTACGGATACCGGCAATTTATTTGGCGCACTTGAATTCTCTAAAGCTTGCATTAATGAGGGTATTCAGCCGATTATAGGTACGCAGTTAGATGTCAGCCCATTTCAGTTCACCCTTGGGCACGAAGGGCTAAGCTCCGGTAATCATCACGTTGCAATAAAAGAGCCTGATCAAATAATCTTATTGGCTCAAAATAAAATCGGATATACTAATCTTTTAAAACTTGTTAGTGAGTTTCATCTAGAGCCCGATGGAAACGCTGAACCCCGTACTTCGATTGAACGTCTTGACCAGTATAATGAAGGCATAATTGCGTTTACCGGGGCTTCAAAAGGGGGCGTTGGGCGGTTACTTGCAGAAGGGCAATACGACGCAGCTGAAGAATTACTGATTAAACTAAAGAAAATCTATGGTGATAGGCTTTATGTAGAAATTCAACGTCACAATTTAGCAATAGAGTATCAAATAGAGGGGGCTTTGATAGATTTGGCCTATAAACATGATTTACCTTTGATTGCGACTAATGAATGTTTTTTTGATACTGAAGAGATCTACGAAGCGCACGATGCGCTAATTTGTATATCGGCTGGAGCATATGTGGATCAGTCTGAGAGACGCCGATTAACTGTTGAGCATCGCTTTAAATCTCCGTCTGAAATGCGTTCTCTCTTTGCCGATCTTCCTGAAGCTATTGATAATACGCTTGTCGTCGCTAGACGCTGTTCCGTAATGGCAGAGACGCGTGAACCTTTATTACCCAAAGCCCCAAAGGAAATACAAAATGGTGACTTATCGGACGATGAAGTTTTGCGCATCCTTTCTACTAAAGGTTTGCATGAACGTCTTAATCGTCAAATTTATCAAGACAAGATGGATGAAGCTGCCAAACTTCGAATTGAAAATTCTTATAAAGAGCGCCTGAGCTATGAGTTAGATATTATTAATGACATGGGTTTCTCTGGTTACTTTTTGATTGTGGCTGATTTTATTCAATGGTCAAAAAAACGTGATATTCCTGTGGGCCCTGGTCGAGGGTCTGGAGCTGGTTCCGTTGTGGCGTGGGCGTTGACAATTACAGATCTTGATCCACTTCGTTTTGGTTTATTGTTTGAACGTTTTTTAAACCCTGAACGTGTTTCCATGCCAGATTTTGATATTGATTTTTGTCAAGAAAGACGGGATGAAGTCATTCGTTATGTTCAAGATAAATATGGTTATGATCGCGTAGCACAAATTATCACTTTTGGGACACTCCAGCCGCGGGCAGCTTTGAGAGATGTTGGCCGTGTTCTACAAATGCCGTATCCTCAAGTTGATCGTATTTGTAAGTTAGTTCCCAACAATCCAACAGCACCCGTTACTTTGCAAGAAGCTATTGAGGGAGAGCCTGCATTACAAGAAGAAATGAACGGAGATGTTCGTGTTTCGAAGCTCATCGACATTGCAATGCGTCTCGAGGGCCTTTATCGCCATGCGTCTACCCATGCGGCAGGCGTCGTGATTGGTGATCGACCATTGGACGAGTTAGTACCACTTTATCGAGATCCTCGCTCTGATATGCCTGTTACCCAGTTTTCAATGAAATATATTGAACCAGCAGGTCTAGTAAAGTTTGATTTTTTAGGTCTCAAAACACTGACTGTTATCGCTAAAACAATCGAACTATTAAAGAGCCGTGGGGTTGAGCTTGAAATCAATACTTTGCCATTTGACGATCTACCTACCTTTGATATCCTATGTAAAGGCCATACAACTGGCGTATTTCAGCTAGAGAGTTCTGGCATGCGTGACATATTACGAAGCATGAAACCAGATAGTTTTGAAGATATTATTGCAATCGTTGCGCTTTATCGTCCTGGGCCAATGGATAATATTCCAAGTTATATTCGACGTAAACATGGTGAGGAAAAACCCGACTATTATTATCCTAATTTGGAACCCATTCTAAAAGAAACCTATGGGATTATGATTTACCAAGAGCAGGTTATGCAAATTGCTCAGGAATTAGCCGGCTACTCCCTGGGCAGTGCTGATTTACTTCGGCGGGCAATGGGAAAGAAAATTAAAGCTGAGATGGATGCCCAGCGTAAAAATTTTGTCGAAGGGGCAGTAGCTAAAAGTGTACCGGAACAAAAAGCTTCAGAGATTTTTGCTCAAGTAGCAAAGTTTGCCGGTTATGGATTTAACAAGTCTCATGCAGCAGCTTATGCATTAGTTTCTTATCAGACAGCTTATTTGAAAGCTAATTTTCCAGTTGAGTTTATGGCCGCATCAATGACCTTGGATACGCAAAATACCGATAAACTTAATACTTTCAAACAAGAATTAGAACTCATGGGTATTGAATTAATGTCTCCTGATATCAATAAATCAAATGTTACATTTAGTGTAGAAAATAATGGAAAAGAAAGCGCTGTCCGTTATGCCTTAGCCGCAATTAAAAACGTTGGCGAAGGGGCGATGGCGGGCTTGGTTGCTGAACGAACTGCCAATGGAGACTATAAGGATCTCGAAGATTTCGCAAATAGACTAGATACAAAAATCATTAACAAACGCCAAGTGGAGAATTTAGTCCGGTCGGGCGGACTGGACTGCCTGAACTCTAACCGTAAGCAATTGTTTGGTGCCGTAAGCAATATTGTCAACCATGCTGGTGCTGCACAACAGGCGCGTGAAAGCCAACAAATTGGTTTGTTTGGAGTTGCGGATAATATAGTCTCTAATATCGCATTGCCTATTACAGGTGATTGGTTGGAAAGTGATCGTTTAAAAGAAGAGTCTGAGGCGATTGGCTTTTATCTCTCTGCTCATCCTTTGGATAGTTACGTCAATGCACTAGAACGCCTAAATATTACATCTTATGCCAAACTTGAAGAAACCAAAACATCTGGTCCGGTCAAGTTGGCGGGCATGGTTATTTCAAAAAAAGAACGTATTTCGGCGAAGGGTAATAAGTATGCTTTTGTTCAACTTTCTGATTCTTCTGGTTCCTATGAAATTACAGTTTTCTCCGATGAATTGATGGCTAGTCGAGACTTACTAGAGGCAGGCAATAAAATTATTATTGATGCTTCTGTTAATAACAAGGATCAACTTAAAATTTTAGCAAATAGAATTAGGTCACTAGACGAGTCTGCTGCAAAAATAAATACGGGACTAAAAATTTATTCCAGTGATGCAAGTGTTATGAAAGATATAAAAGACATTCTTGAAAATGACGGGCTTGGCAATGGAAAAATTTCTTTAGTCTCAATACTGGATAAGAAAGAAATTACAATAAATTTGCCAGGTAAATTTCCCGCATCACCTGCAATCGCACAAGCCTTAAAAGCTATTTCTGGTGTTGAAGACGTGCGCGAGGTCTGACCTTGACAACTGTTTACCAAGTAGCACATTGTTGCGTTAGAATTTTATAGCTTAGTGGCGTATCTATTTGTCTATTGCGGTATTTCATGGCTTGTTCGATCGGCGATTGTACTTTGCCAATTTTGTCTCTCATGTTTTTGAATGCTGCTTCACTAGCCTTTTTAGATGTTGATGCGATGCCCGGTGAAAGATTACGGATTATATACCATAATTTTTTATTGAACACGCGTTCTAGACTGTTTAATCCTGTATAGTAAGTTGTGACGTGTTCGTGTTCATGATCGATGATTGCCGCATATTGACAAGAATCACGTGGATATTTTCCTAGAACATAAACGTCTAGTTTTATGACCCTTATTTTTATATCTACTGAAATTACACGGGTGCAAAAAAGATCCGAAAAAACTTGATTGGTTTGGCCGATTATTTTTGCGGAAATAGATTGTCTTGTAGAAGTTAATCCAAGTACTTGTTGGTTTGATTGTTGTCCAATTTTTTTTTCGGCTATTTGGTGAAGCTTTTTTAGGCTTATACCGAGATGGTAGCTAATATTTTTGGGGATAATTTTTACTGAGAAACTAATTTTCCCTTTAATAGCCGGGCAGGGCTGTCTGGCTTGTGTTTTCATACAAAAGCTAGACAATATGGATAAAATAAAAAGTTGAAACATAATTAGGCTTTTTAATTTTTTCATATAGGACATCAATATTATTTTCAATGAAGCTTTATTCAAGCATTGTTTCAAATTAATCACAAAATTTTTTATAGGTTCATAATGAACTAATTTCCCTTTTATCCTTGCAATAATTGCTAAAAACGCATAGACAATCGGCTTTAAATCCACACATGGACTTAGCGGTGATAGTGCCAATTCACTATGTAATCGCTCCGGTGTTTTGAATAGCTCGAAATAGCGTCCATGGAGGTCTAACCGGAATAGGAAAAAAATATGGCTTTACCAACATTTACTATGCGCCAAATGCTTGAAGCTGGCGTTCATTTCGGGCACGTAACCCGGCGCTGGGATCCAAAGATGGAAGAATTTATCTTCGGAACCCGGCAAGGTGTTCACATTCTTGATCTTCAGCAAACGGTCCCGATGTTGTATCGGGCAATGCAGGCCGTCAACGAGGTCGTTGCGGCAGGCGGTCGCGTTTTGTGGGTCGGTACAAAACGTCAGGCCGGGCAACCAGTTGCGGAAGCATCAAAACGTTGCGGGCAATATTATGTTAATCATCGCTGGCTCGGTGGAATGATGACAAATTGGAAAACTATTTCTAATTCAATTCGTCGTTTAAAGACACTTGAAGAACAGTTGAGTGAAAGTAATGAGGAAATAACAGGTCTAACCAAAAAGGAAATGCTTAAATTAACAAGAGAACATGAAAAATTGGACCGTTCATTAGGTGGCATTAAAGATATGGGTGGATTGCCTGATATAGTATTTGTACTTGATACTAATAAGGAGAGTATTGCGGTAGCGGAAGCTAATAAACTAGGGATCCCGGTGATTGGAATACTTGACAGTAATTCAAATCCAAGTGGGATTGACTATCCTATTCCTGGTAATGATGATTCTATACGGGCAATAAATTTTTATTGCGATATGATTGCTGGTTCTGTTTTGTCTGGTATACAAACTGAAATGGCTGTTTCCGGAGCGGATATAGGTGAATTAGAAGTTGCGCCTACTGACGATCTTCAAGGAGAAATGGCTGCTGAAGTTTCGACGGAAGTCATCGCTACTAAGGATACTACAGACTTGCCGGCCAAAGAAACAGAGCAGGAAGTAACGTCATAATTACAGCTGTTCTTTATAAATAAAATAGGGGTTATAAATGGCAGAAATTACTGCTGCTTTAGTAAAAGAGTTGAGAGAGATTACCAGTGCTGGCATGATGGATTGTAAAAAGGCGTTGAATGAAAATGATGCTGACATTGAATCTTCAGTAGATTGGCTACGATCGCAAGGTCTGGCAGCAGCTGCAAAGAAATCAGGAAGAGCTGCATCTGAGGGTCTCGTTGGCGTTATGACATCCGGTAGTAAAGGCGCTATTATAGAACTAAACTCTGAAACTGATTTTGTAGCTCGTAACGGGGCGTTTCAGGAATTTGCTGAGAACATTTGTAAAACAGCTCTTGATGGCGATGGGGATGTTGAAACTTTAAAGAAGGCTGATTACGTTGATGGAGATACTATCGATGAACAGCTTACGCATAAAATTGCCATAATTGGCGAAAATATGAATTTGCGGAGATCATCTATTCTAGAAGTTCAGGATGGTGTAGTGGTTAGCTATATGCATAATGCCATTAAGGTTGGGCTAGGTAAAATAGGCGTTTTAGTTGCGTTAGAATCGTCTGGAGATGAGACGGAACTTAATGCATTAGGTAAACAAATCGCGATGCATGTTGCCGCGGCAAACCCTTTGGCACTATGTCGCGATAATGTTAATCAATCTGATCTTGAGAGAGAAAAGGTTATATTAATGGAACAAGCCCGTGATTCGGGAAAGTCTGAAGAAATTATTGAAAAAATGGTTGAGGGACGCCTGCGTAAATATTACTCAGAAATTTGCCTGCTTGAGCAATCTTTTGTAGTTGATCCGGATATTACGGTTCAAAAAGCTGTTGAAATGGTAGCCTTAAAGGTTGGTGTTCCAATAAAAATAGCAGACTTTATACGCTTTTCTCTTGGTGATGGCGTTGAAAAGGAAGAAGAGGATTTCGCTGCTGAAGTTGCAGCCGTGGCCGGCGGATCATAGCGAATATAAGCTTGCAGATAACATGTTCTTGCATACTAATCTGTGAGAGTTTTGTTAATTCTTCTATTTTTTAATCTTTAGTAATTTTGCGTTCTTTAGTTGGAGGATAATCTGCTACAATGCGATGGTTATAATCGCCGTCCTTATACACCCGGTTACGTCTTAGCTGTGAATGGAATAATTTAAAAGGAAAGCTGAGCCATGATCTCAAAAAAGCTAAAGTACAAACGAGTTTTGTTAAAGCTCTCTGGTGAAGCCTTAATGGGTGAAAGTGAGTTTGGTTTTGATCCAAAGGCAATGGAGCGTATCGCACATGAAGTGAAAACGGTTCGTGACATGGACGTCCAAGTTTGTATGGTAATTGGTGCAGGTAATATTTTTAGGGGCTTAAAAGGGGTTTCGGCTGGTTTAGACCGGTCAAGTGCCGATTATATGGGTATGTTGGCCACCGTAATGAACGCAATCGGAATTCAATCCGTTTTGGAAAGATTGAGTGTTACAACCCGCGTACTTTCTGCTATTCCGATGTCTGATGTATGTGAGCCATATATCCGTCGCCGTGCTGAACGTCATATGGAAAAAGGCCGTGTGGTTATTTTTGCAGCAGGTACTGGCAACCCTTATTTCACAACTGATACAGCTGCTGCGTTGCGAGCGGCCGAGATGAGTTGTGATGCGCTTTTAAAAGGTACGCAAGTAGACGGTGTCTATAGTGCAGACCCCAAGAAAGACTCCTCTGCCGAACGTTATGATACACTTAGATATCTTGACGTATTAGCTCGAGATTTAAAAGTTATGGATGCTTCTGCTATTTCGTTATGTCGAGAGAATTCTATCCCAATCATTGTTTTTTCGATACATTCGACAGGAGCATTTGCTGATGTTATAGCGGGTAAAGGAAAATTTACAGTAATTTGTGAAAGATAGGATTAGATGGATTACAACTCCGAAAAAAAAGATATTCAGCGGCGGATGGAGCGCGCTCTTGAGGTTCTTTTCCGGGAATTCAATGGACTAAGGACGGGGCGGGCATCAGTTAGTTTATTGGAGCCAATTACTGTTGATGCCTACAATCAACAAATGCCCATGGATCAGGTGGGGAATATTGGTACGCCCGAGCCTCGGATGTTAACAGTCCAGGTCTGGGATAAAGGTTTGGTTTCTAGTGTTGAAAAAGCCATCCGTGAATCGGATCTTGGCTTGAACCCTGCTTCTGATGGTCAGCTAGTGCGAATTCCAATTCCTCCGCTTAATGAAGAACGTCGAGTTGAGATTACTAAAATAGCCGGTAAATATGCTGAGGAGACCCGAGTGGCTCTGCGTAATGTCCGTCGCCACGCTATGGACGAGATGAAGAAAGCAGAAAAAGATGGCGATATTTCTAAAGATGAACACCATGATTATGATGGAGAAATTCAAGAAATTACTGACGAATTTGTTAAGAAAGTTGACGAGGCTCTCTTCAATAAGGAACAGGAGATAATGCAGGTTTGATGACTGCAAAATTTATGATGACTGCAGAATTATCTCCCAGAAATGTTAACTTTGTTATTCCGACACATGTAGCTATTATCATGGATGGCAACGGTAGGTGGGCAAAGGCTCGCGGATTGCCTAGAATAGCTGGGCATAAAGAGGGGGCAAGTGCCGTAAAGTTAGCAATTGAAAGTGCAATCAAGTATGGAGTTCGCTATCTAACACTTTTTAGTTTTTCCTCAGAAAATTGGAAGCGGCCGGCCGACGAAATCAGTGATTTAATGGGACTTCTTCGCAGATATCTTAGAAGCGAAATAGCGGAACTTCACAAAAATGATATTAGATTGCGAGTTATTGGTGATCGCTTGGACTTAAACTCTGATATTGTTGATTTAATTGAAGATTGTGAGAGACGTACGGTAAAGAACACAACCCTCGATTTGGTAATTGCATTAAGTTATGGCAGCCGCAAGGAACTTACTAATGTCGTGAAAAATCTAGCAAAAAAATCTGTTACTGGAGAAATAAGCGTAGATGAAATTGATGAATCTATGATTACGCAATGTCTTGAAACTAGTGATATACCTGATCCTGATCTGCTTATCCGTACTAGTGGTGAAAAAAGAATTAGTAACTTTTTGCTTTGGCAGTTAGCTTATGCCGAATTAGTTTTCATCGATTGTTTATGGCCGGATTTTAACGAAACTGAGTTTACGAGCGCTATCTCTGAGTTTAGCCGTCGTGAAAGACGGTTTGGGTCCACCGTTTAACCGATAATATACTGGTAAAAACTAATCAATGATAATTCGAGCTCTTTCAGCAGTTGTAATGGTGGCGTTTGTATTAGGTGCGATACATGTAGGATCCCCATACTTTGAAGTACTGACGGCATTAATCGGATTTTTGGCGATGGTGGAATGGTATAGATTAATTTTTTTTAACCGACCTAAGATTCCAAATTTTATGTTCATGATAATTGGAATGGGTTATATATCGATGCCTTGTTTAATTTTGGTCTGGTTGAGAAACAATGGCCCACATGGGGAATATTTTATTATGTGGTTCTTTGTCATTATTTGGTCTACAGATATAGGGGCCTATTTATTTGGTAATAGTATTGGTGGTGTTAAATTGGCGCCCAAAATAAGCCCCAACAAAACTTGGGCTGGTTTCTTTGGAGGGATGGCTTCTGCCCTTATAGCTAGTTCGCTTTTGAATTCTTTTTTATACCCACTAACGAGTATGCTTATCGCTATTTTGGGATGTATTTCAATTTCAATTGTAGGGCAAATCGGTGATTTATTGGAATCTTGGTGTAAACGACGATTGGGTGTTAAAGATACAGGTAAATTAATTCCTGGCCACGGTGGTATTTTGGATAGAGTGGATTCCATTTTATTAAGTGCTCCTGTTGCAGGATTTCTCGCAATTATTTTTCAAACTCACGAATTTCCATGGAGATGAAAATCCTTCAAACTATAAAAACTAGTAGTCAAAAGAAGCGTTGCGTCACTATATTAGGCTCAACGGGTTCGGTCGGTTGCAGCACTCTAAATTTGATAAAGTATGCATCCAAACGTTTCGAAGTTGTGTCGCTGACGGGTAATGAAAATGTGCAATTATTAATCGAACAAGCAAAAATATTTGCGCCAAAATTTGCCGTTATAGGAAATGAAGAACTCTATGATGAACTGAAGGCTGGACTAGCTGGAACTGCAGTCAGGGTAGCTGCGGGAAAAGCGGCATTGTGTGAAGCTGCGGAAATGAATTCCGATATAGTCATTGCTGGTATTGTTGGTATTGCGGGACTCCTTCCAACCCTAGCGGCAGTAAAACGCGGAGCCGTAATAGCTTTAGCTAACAAAGAGTGTTTGGTTTGCTCAGGCTCTCTGTTTCTTGATGAAGTTGAACGCAGTGGGGCGACGTTGTTACCCATCGATTCAGAACATAATGCAATTTTCCAAATTTTTGATTTTAATCAGGTTGGAAGTGTAGATCGCATAACGTTGACGGCTTCAGGAGGCCCATTTTTTCGAAGTTCCTTAAAAGATATGGAGAACGTTACACCTGCTCAAGCTATTAACCATCCAAATTGGGATATGGGTGCTAAAATATCGGTGGATTCTGCGACCATGATGAATAAAGGTCTGGAGTTAATTGAAGCCTTCTACCTATTTCCAATTAAAAAAGAACAAATTAATATTTTGGTGCATCCACAATCAGTTATTCACAGTATGGTAAGCTATAAAGATGGTTCGGTTCTTGCTCAAATGGGGACCCCAGATATGCGAACACCGATTTCTTATGCGCTTGCGTGGCCTTATCGGATGAAAACGCCTGCCCAAAGGCTTGATCTTAGTAAAATAAGTCAATTAAACTTTCAAAAACCCGACTTAAAGCGCTTCCCAGCATTGTCATTAGCGCGAGATGCCTTGAAAATGGGAGACGCTATGCCTACAATATTAAATGCAGCGAATGAGGTTGCAGTGAGTTGTTTTCTTGAGGAAAGGATTGGCTTTCTCGATATTATGCGTGTAACAGAGGAAGTTTTGAATCAAATTCCGAATATAGTCCTGAATAATGTAGATGATATAACATTTTGTGATTTAACAACCCGCAAAAAGGCAGAAGAAATCGTATTTGCACTGGCTTAATTTTAAGATAAACACCTCATTTTGAGGGTTTTAGAGGATAGAATGGATATAACAAGTCTTATTTTAATGAAGCTAAGTTTTCTTTGGGAAGTTGGCATCCCGTTTTTAGTAGCTTTAACGATACTAGTTTTCATACATGAATTAGGCCATTTCATGGTAGCAAAATGGTGTAACGTGAAAGTCGAAGTATTTTCAATTGGTTTTGGGCCGGAACTTTATGGCTGGGATGATCAAGCCGGTACTCGATGGAAAATTAGCGCTATCCCTTTAGGTGGTTATGTAAAAATGTTCGGGGAGAGTGAAACTATACTAGAGCTAGAAGGGACAGAAAAAAAAGAACGCTCAATGACTACTGAAGAAGAAAAAGTATCTTTCCATCATAAAACTTTATTGCAGCGTGCATCTGTTGTCGTTGCAGGACCTCTCATCAATTTCATGTTTGCGATATTTGCCTTTGCAGCTCTTTTTGTTTTTATGGGCCTGCCGGAACCAGTTTCAGACAGGCAGCTAGCAATTGTTGGGAATGTTTTGTCGGGTAGCGCTGCGGATGCTGGAGGGCTTAAATCTGGGGATCAAATTATCAAGATTGATAATAGCAATATCACGTATTTTGCAGAATTACAGAGAATTATTCAATCTAGACCTAATGTAAGAATTTTTGTCGAGATATTACGAAACGGCGAAAATGTTAATTTTGATTTTGTAACTGGGTCGAAAAGCGTAAAAAATAGTGCCGGCAATGCTGAGGAACATGGTCTATTAGGCATTTCGGTTCAACCAGGAGAAGTCAAATATGATAAAAAAAATCCAGTTGAAGCTATTTTGCTTGGTTTTGAGCGGACCTATTTTTTTACGGTCCGTATCCTTGAGTATATCCGGGATATCATCACGGGTAAGCAGTCTGCGGATCAACTAGGTGGCGTATTACGAATTGCCCAAATCTCAGGCGAGGTAGCTGAACTCGGTATTGCAAGCTTTATCTCTTTTTTAGCCGTTCTTTCTATAAACCTGGGTTTAATCAACTTATTTCCGATCCCGTTACTGGATGGTGGTCATCTAGCTTTCTATGCGATTGAAGCGATTAGAGGTCGCCCGTTAGGTCCGAAGGCCCAAGAATATGGATTTCGGGTTGGCCTTGGTTTGGTTGGAGCTTTATTTTTGTTTGTTACGTGGAATGATCTTGTGTATTTAAAGTTTTTTGAAGCGATTGCAAAAATTTTAACCTAAAGTTTGTATTTATTTTTTGTTTATTTCGGAATTGCGTGATTTAAGTTGTAATTTGCTTTAAAATTTAAGAAGAGCCTATTTGGGAGTTGAAAGTTGCATTGGATTAGATTAATTGCCCTTGGTACCTCAGTTATCATGGTTGTATTGGTACCTTTGCCGACCCTTGGGCAGAATGCAGATGTAATCAAAGAGATCGTCGTTCAAGGTGTGAAGCGAATCGAGAGTGATACTGTGCGTTCTTATATACTACTTCAAGAAGGGGACTTGTTTGATAGACGTAGGATTGATCAATCGCTTAAAAGTTTATATGCGACGGGATTATTTGCTGATGTATTAATTAGTCAAGAAAGAAAATCGCTTATTGTTCAAGTCGTGGAAAATCCGATTATTAATCGGATCGCATTTGAAGGCACTGATCATATTGAAGAGGTTGATTTACAAAAAGAGATTGTTTTGCGTCCCAGAGTTGTTTTTACCCGTACAAAAGTTCAAGCTGATGTTAAGCGGGTTCTTGAGATTTACCGGCTAAGTGGGCGTTTTTCCACTTCAGTAGTACCCAAAGTAATCCAGCTTCCACAAAATCGTGCAGATCTTATATTTGAAATTAACGAAGGGCCGTTAACAAAAATTGAACGTATAAGGTTTGTTGGTAATAGGTTCGAGAGTGATTCGGATCTTCGTGGTGTTATTCGAAGCAAACAGAACCGGTGGTATCGATTTTGGACCTCCGACGATACATATGATCCCGATCGTTTAGCCTTAGATCGAGAATTATTACGGCGTCATTACTTATCGAAAGGTTTCGCAGGTTTTCGCGTTAGGTCAGCTGTCGGTGAGTTAACACCGGATGGAAAAGCCTTTTATATAACATTTAGTATTAACGAGGGAGCACGTTATAATTTTGGTATAGTTGATGTGGCGGCTGATATCAGGGACCTTGATACCAAATTAATAGCTGGGCTGGTAGGGTTTAAGAAAGGCGATAGATTTGATAATAGAAAGATAGAAAAGGCTGTTGATGCTATAACGGACGCTGTTGGTAATCGTGGTTTTGCTTTTGTCGAAGTAAAACCTGGACTTAACCGAGATCAAAAACATAAAAATGTTGATGTAACATTTAATGTTAGAGAAGGGCCGCGTGTTTTTATTGAGCGATTTGATATAACGGGTAATGTGCGGACAATAGATAAAGTAATTAGGAGGGAAACTCAAATAGCCGAAGGGGATGCATTCAGCGCATCAAAATTACGCCGTGGACGTCAAGCTATTCAAGATTTAAACTTTTTTAATAAAGTTGATTTCAAAAGAGTAGTAGGAAGTTCTCCTGATAAGGCTGTTATTAAAATCGATGTCGAAGAAAAATCAACCGGTTCTCTGACTTTTGGTGTCGGATATTCTACGGATGTCGGTGCACTTTTCGATTTGGGCTTAAAAGAAAATAATTTGTTGGGTAAAGGACAGCAACTGGCATTTAACGGTTCTTTTGCCAGTGAAAAATCTACAGGTAACATTTCGTTTACCGAGCCCTATTTCTTAGATCGGGATATAGCTGCAGGTATTGATGCTTATCATGTTGTCCAAGATTTTCAATCTTCAAAATCTCATGATACGAAGAAAACAGGGCTCGGTTTGCGTGCAGGGTTTCCAGTTGCATCCAACTTACGTCAGCGTTGGCGCTATAAAATAGAATCAGCAAGAATTGAAAATGTTTCGACTTCTGCGTCTAATTTGATTAAAGCCCAAGCAGGTTCTCGAACGTTGTCAGAAGTTGGTCATAATTTGACTTATAATAAGCTGAATAGTCGCATTACCCCAACAGATGGTTTTCTTCTCGGCATGACTAATGACGTGGCTGGATTGGGTGGTAATATTCGGTATTTTCGAAACAAAGTTAAGGCCACCCAGTATAATGAACTTTTTGAAAATTGGGTTTTCAGTGTTAAGGGCGAAATGGCCCATATTCTCGGGATTGGCCAAGATGTAAAAATTGTTGATCGGTTCACACTTGGTGGGCGCAACTTACGTGGTTTTACTGGGGCTGGCATTGGCCCTCGAGATATATCCACTAACGATTCTTTAGGTGGAGAATGGCGTTATAATGGTTCCGCTCAATTGTTATTTCCTTTAGGTCTGCCCAATGAACTTGGTATTTCTGGACGAATATTTAGCGATTTTGGTAGTTTAGGAGAAGTCAATCCGTCAAACTCGAACATTAAAGACTCTGGCAGTATTAGAGCATCAGTCGGTACAGGTATTGGCTGGGTATCTCCTTTTGGTCCTGTTAATGTTGACTTCGGTTGGGCCCTAGCAAAAGAAAGTTATGATAAGACGGAGAAAATGAGGTTTAATTTTGGAACGAGGTTCTAAAATGAATATTTTCTTCAAATTTATTATTTCCATTTTGTTTATAGTTTCTGCCCTGTCTGGCTCGAATACAGTTTATTCGGCCGATAAACCAGAGGGTCTTAAGATGGGGGTGGTCGATGTAACCAGAGTAACCCGGGGATCTTTGTTGGCGAAAGACATTGCTCGACAAATTGATGCCAAACGCAGAAAATTCATGAATGAAATTAAAACGGATGAGGCTGCTCTTAGAGCACTTGATGATGAATTACAAAAGAAACGCGTTATTTTATCCCGAGATGCTTTTGCCGAAGAAAAGCGTAAATTTATTGTAAAAAGGACCGCTCTCAATAGAATGGTTCAGGCAAGGAATCAGGAGTTATTAAAATTTCGACGGGGTGCCGATCTTTATTGGAATAAAACTATGCAAAAAGCTTTAATTGATGTGGTAAGAAAATATCGTTTCAATTTTGTTTTTCGATATACACCTGAGCTTATTCTTGTGCGACCTGACAAATTAGATATTTCAAACCTTGTTTTAGATAAGCTGAATAAAAATATATCAAAATACACCATCACTCCCCCCGCAGCTAAATCGGAAAAATAATTTATGGCTGATCCCCGCTTTTTTGAAGTTGAGGGACCATTTAACCTAGAACAGTTGGCTCAGATCAGTGGTTCAAAAATCGGAGGAAATGAAAAGAAGAATATTCAGTTTCTGGATATCGCCCCGCTCACATCCGCGACTAATAGTGAAGTGAGCTTCATAGAAAATTTGCGCTATATTAGTGATTTTTTATCTACCGAAGCTGGTGCGATTTTAATTGCTCCAAACTTGGTCGATAAGGCCCCTCCTAAAGCAGCTCTTCTTATTTCAGAAAATCCTTATTTAGGATATGCAAAATTAACTCAGGCATTTTATCCCATTTTTGCGAAACAAGTTGGACATATTGACATAGGAGCTAGTATACACTCTTCAGCAGAAATTGGTAAAGATGTGGTTATAGAAACTGGTGCTGTTGTTAGAGAAAAAACCAAAATTGGTAAAGAAAGTTGTATTGCTGCAAATACGTATATTGGGTCCGGAGTAGAGATAGGTCGAAACTGTCATATAGGCCCTAACGCCACTCTTACACATTGTATTCTTGGCGATGAAAATATTGTTCATCGTGGCGTTTGCATAGGACAGGATGGATTTGGGTTTGCCCCAGGAAAACCCAATCATACCAAAATCAGTCAATTGGGCAGGGTCATTATAGGTGATGGAATAGAGATAGGAGCAAATACTACGATTGATCGCGGGTCTGGTGTAGATACGAAAATTGGCGATGGAACCAAAATTGATAACCTGGTACATATTGCTCACAATGTGCAAATTGGAAAGAGTTGCTTTATTACAGCTCAAAATGGATTTGCTGGAAGTGCAAAAATTGGAGATTTTGTCTCCTTTGGTGGTCAAGCGGCGGTTACAGGACATGTTACTGTTGGTGATGGAGCTCAAATTAGCGGAAAGAGTGCCGTCACCAAGGATATTGCCGCGGGGGAAACGGTTGCCGGTATTCCAGCCCAAAATGCTAGAATTCATTGGAAAGGTCTTGCAACTCTTAAAAGATTAGTCAGAGAGAAATGAGGTTGAAAATGGATTCAAATGTAATTATTTCCAATGATTCGGCAATCGATATTGAAAAAATTATGAGGATGATACCGCATCGATATCCTTTTTTGATGATTGATCGAGTATCGGATCTCATTTCTGAAGAAAGCGCCATAGGCCATAAAAATGTGACGTTTAATGAACCACATTTTCAAGGACATTTCCCAAATAAACCAATTATGCCGGGAGTACTAATAGTCGAAGCTATGGCCCAGACTGCCGCAATATTGGTAGTTCATTCCATGGGCGGTGTAAGCGAGGATACGCTCGTTTATTTTATGTCCGTTGAAAATGCTAAATTCCGACAACTAGTAACACCTGGAGATGTGTTGGAAATTCATGTTAAAACTAAACAACATAGAAAAACCGTGTGGAAGTTTGAGGGGATAGCCAAAGTTAATGATAACGCAGTTGCCGAAGCTACCTTTACAGCGATGATAGTGAACAATGAGTGAAATTCATCCAACAGCTATTATCGAAGATGGAGCTTCAATTGGAGTAGACGTTAAAATTGGTCCTTATTGTTTTATCGGTAGTAATGTGGTCTTAGCCGATAGAATTAATCTAGGGTCTCATGTGGTAATATCGGGGCTTACACAGATTGGGGAGGGTACGCATATTTTTCCTTTTGCATCCATCGGTCACAATCCCCAAGATCTTAAATATAAAGGAGAACCTTCTAGGCTTGAAATTGGTTGTAATAATGTAATCCGAGAACATGTAACGATGAACCCCGGTACTCAAGGTGGTGGCTTATTAACTAAAGTTGGCGATAATTGCTTATTCATGGTGGCTTCGCATATTGCTCATGATTGTACAGTTGGCGATAACGTTATTCTTGTTAATAATGCGACACTTGGTGGGCATGTTAAAATTGGTGATTTTGCTATAATTGGGGGACTGGCCGCAGTTCACCAGTTTGTTAGAATTGGTCGCCATTCTATGATTGGCGGGTGTTCAGGTGTGGAGAATGATGTTATTCCTTATGGCTCGATTG
The DNA here is from genome assembly GCA_012960465.1 of Rhodospirillales bacterium. Taxonomy (GTDB): domain Bacteria; phylum Pseudomonadota; class Alphaproteobacteria; order Rhodospirillales; family UBA2165; genus TMED23. The sequence continues at coordinate 21,978 of DUBF01000164.1, forward strand.
TCGGTAATCGAGGCTACCTATCAGGTTTAAATTTAGTTGGCCTCAAGCGACGTGGTTTTTCCCGTGATATTATTCATGATTTGCGCCGCGCTTACCGACTTTTATTTTCTCAAGAAGGTACTCAGGCAGAGAGAATGGCAGATGTTTCGGAACTTTTTTCAGACATAGAGCCTGTGATGGAAATTTTAGATTTTATGGGCGTAGAATCTTCTCGAGCTATTTGCCAGCCGTTGCTTGAGGATGCAGCCTAAACTCGGCATCATTGCAGGTGGAGGAAACCTGCCGCAGAAGATTATTGATGTGTGTCAGGCCTGTGGCCGTGCTTATTACGTTATTGGTATTGAAGGTTATGCGTTACCCGACGTTTTAGAAGGTACGCCGCATAGCTGGGTTAATATCGCTAAAGCCGGTTCAGGATTTAGAATTTTAAAAAAAGAGCAGGTCAGCGAAGTTGTCTTGATTGGTGACGTCAAGGTTCCTTCGTTGATCAAAGCAAGGCCTGATTATCGAACACTAAAAATTTTTGGAAGGAATGCCTTAAGATCCCTATTTAATCTCACTGGTGATAATAGTCTTCTAATGTTACTTGCATCTGAATTTGAAAAGGAAGGTATTAAAGTAATCGGCATCCATGATATTCTCGATAATCTATTGGCAGCGGAAGGTTTGTTGGGTGCCATCAGCGTTCCCGATGAATTTTTATCCGATATTAAATTTGGCATTACAGCTGCACTTGATTTGGGTTTGCGTGACGCAGGCCAAGCCGTAATTGTTAAATCTGGTCTTGTTATAATTGAAGAAGGAAAAGATGGCACTGCACAAATGATTAAAGATAGCCGAAATGCTACACCCAACGGCAGCGGTGGAGTGTTGGTTAAGATTAAAAAACCAAAGCAAGATCGACGAATGGATTTACCCACTATTGGAGTGATGACTGTTTTGGACGTCAGTGAAGCCGGATTATCGGGAATTATTATCCAAGCTGGGGAAACTATAATTATTGATCTAGAAACTGTTATTTCAGTTGCAAATGAAAAGGGTATCTTCATTAAAGCGCTTAATTTAAACCCAGGATATTAAATGAGAAAGCCTCATATTTATTTAATTGCCGGAGAACCATCGGGGGATAGGTTAGGAGCGTGTCTTATTGCAGCTTTAAAGCAACACACAGGCGGTCAGTGCCAAGTTTCAGGTATAGGGGGACCTGAAATGGAAAAGCAAGGATTACGTAGTCATTTTCCAATGTCCGAATTGTCTGTAATGGGCTTTACAGAGGTGTTACCGAGGCTTCCAAATTTGCTCAGGCGGATTAGAGGTGCTGTTAAACACATCTTGGCTAATAATCCTGACGTAGTCGTAACAATTGATTCTCCAGATTTTTCATTACGTATTGCAAAGAAACTCCGTGGAAAAAATATTTCACTGATCCACTACGTCGCACCATCAGTTTGGGCATGGAAGCCTGGTCGAGCAAAAAAACTAGCAAGTTTAGTTGATCACTTATTAACATTGTTACCTTTTGAACCGCCCTACTTTGAGCGGGAAGGTTTAATAAGCTCATTTGTAGGGCATTCGGTAATAGAAAGTGGGGCAGATCAAGGAGATGGTATTGACTTTCGCGAACGCTATAATATTTCTCCCGATGCTAAAGTTTTATGTCTCTTACCGGGGAGCCGTCTTAGTGAAGTTAAAAGACTTTTACCTATTTTAGGTGAGGTAGTAGCTCGCCTCAATAATTCAAAACTACATCTTTTAATGCCGATAGTGGAAAATGTTAGTAGGGAAATAAGGCAAGAAATCTCGTCGTGGAGAAACACTCCAAGAATTATTAACGATGATAGTGAAAAATTTGCAGCTTTTGCAGCTTCGGATGCGGCAATTGCTGCTTCGGGTACTGTTGCTCTAGAGTTAGCATTAGCAAAAGTACCCTATGTAACAGTATATAAATTGAATCCGTTAACTGCTCTAATTGCACGAAGTATGATCAAAACGCCGTTCTTTAATATCATTAATATTTTATTGGGACGTGAATCGGTTCCTGAATTAATTCAGGAAAATTGTAAAAGTGATATAATACTGCCGTATATATCGGAATACCTTAATGGTTCGGATGCAGCAGCAGCACAAATTGAAAGTTTTACAGATGCTGTAGCTCAATTAAAGTATGGTGATGAAAATCCTAGCGATAAAGCTGCAACAGTAGTACTTGATTTAATCCGGTGATTTTAGAGTAGGTGGAGCGAAAATGAGAGATTTAAAAAAGAAGTTTAGGCTATTACATACTATGATCCGAGTTCTAGATCTGGATAAATCTATAGATTTTTATACACGTCATCTTGGTATGAAACTTTTACGTCGAACAGATTTTGTGGGTGGTCGGTTTACCCTTGCTTTTGTGGGTTATGGTGACGAAACTGATACAGCCGTGATTGAACTTACCCACAATTGGGACCAGGTTGATCATTACGATCAAGGCAATGGATTCGGACACTTGGCAATTGGGGTACCCGATGCCGATGCGGTTTGCAAAGCTATGGAAATGGATGGGGTTAATGTTCCAAGGGCAGCCGGCCCTATGAAGGGAGGTTCACGCGTTATCGCTTTTGTTGAGGATCCAGATGGGTATAAGATTGAATTGGTTCAGCGTGATTAGTTTTTGTGATTTAGTTCAAGCTAAAATATTGGGTATGTGTTAGCGTTTTTTTAAAGGAATGTAATCGCGAATTGTTTCTCCAAGATAGAGCTGTCGTGGTCGACCAATTTTTTGTGTAGGGTCTTCAATCATTTCATTCCATTGTGAGATCCAACCGACAGTTCGAGCTACGGCGAATAGAACGGTGAACATTGATTCTGGTATTCCTATAGCCTTAAATATTATACCAGAATAAAAATCTACGTTCGGATATAATTTGCGTTCAACAAAGTACTCATCCTCAAGCGCGATACGTTCTAACTCCATAGCAAGATCTAAAAGGGGTTCGTCTTTTATACCGAGCTCGTTTAGAACTTCATGACACGACTGCTGCATAACTTTTGCGCGCGGATCAAAATTTTTATAAACCCTGTGACCAAAGCCCATCAGACGAAAAGGGTCATTTTTGTCTTTAGCCTTATTCACATATTTCGGAATATTATTAATGTTTTCAATTTCGTTTAACATTATTAGAACCGCCTCGTTTGCACCACCGTGAGCTGGTCCCCAAAGAGATGCAATTCCAGCTGCTATACAAGCAAATGGATTGGCTCCACTGGATCCTGCTAAACGCACCGTAGAAGTGGAAGCGTTTTGCTCATGGTCGGCATGGAGTATAAGTATTCGATCCATTGCTTTGCATAATATGCGGCTCACGTTATAGTCTTCGGCCGGCGTAGCAAACATCATATGCAAGAAGTTTTCCGCGAAACCGAGATCATTGCGCGGTGAGATAAATGGTTGACCGATCGAGTATTTGTACGCCTGGGCGGCAATAGTTGGTACTTTAGCTATCAGGCGATAGGAAGAAACCATGCGATGGTGTGGATCATTTATGTCTAAACTATCATGATAAAATGCTGCGAGTGCGCCCACAACTCCACACATCACGGCCATTGGATGTGCATCGCGTCTAAAACCGTGGAAAAATGTATTAAATTGTTCATGCAACATTGTGTGGTTAGTAATATCGCTGACAAATTTTGTTTTTTCTTCGTTATTTGGTAACTCACCATAAAGCAATAAGTAACATGTTTCTAAATAATTAGAATGTTCTGCTAGTTGGTCTATTGGATATCCCCGGTATAAGAGAATACCCTCATCTCCATCAATATAGGTGATTTTAGATTCACAACTACCAGTTGATGTAAAACCAGGGTCATAAGTGAAACAATCTGTATCCGCATAGAGACGACGTACATCAATTACTTTAGGGCCGACTGTACCTTCAATCACAGGTAGGTCCCATGAGTTGCCATTTGAGTTATTTTTCAACGTGAATGTTTGCGGGTCTTTAGTTGGCATGGTTTTATTCCAATTTTTTATATGTTTTGAGCAGATTTGCTGACGGTTATATGAATTTTTAAACCAAGAATGTCAAGCAAAGTACTGAATTTTAGTAATTTTTAGGCCTTTTTTCAATTTATAAAACGTCATCTATACGGCCTAAAGTTTCTTCTTTTCCCAGTACTTTCATCACTTCAAATATGCCAGGAGCTGGCATTGTGCCGCATAGAACCGAGCGAAGAGGTTGGGCAATTTTACCTAGACCGGTTTCAGACTGCTCAGCCAGTAAATGTATTTCTTTTGTTAAATTTTCATCGGTCCATGGTTCTAAAACGACTAACTTATCACGTACTTTTTTGATAATATTTAGTCCATTTCTATCTAAGATCTTATTAGATTTTCCTTCAATTTTTATAGGCCTATTAACGCAATAAATTAAAGCATTATCAATTAGTTCTCTAATGTTATTAATTCTAAATTTTAGGTTTTCAATTCCGTTTTTAAGACGATTTTCCACTTCTCTTGATAATTCAGTTTTAAGTAATTTTGAAATTTCTGGCTGAATTAGACTAATAAGCCGTTTGTTATCGCATTTTTTTATATAATGACCATTTAAGTTGTTAAGTTTATCTAAATCGAAGCGAGCAGGTGACTTGCCAACATTAGTTATATCAAACCATTTGATTGCATCCTCTTGGCTAATTATTTCATCGTTGCCATGGGACCAGCCTAGGCGTAGTAAGTAATTATTCACAGCTTCAGGAAGAAAGCCCATTTCTCGGTATGCATCAACCCCTAGTGCACCGTGACGTTTAGATAATTTTCCACCATCAGCACCATGGAGTAGCGGCATATGGGCAAAAATTGGAAGATCCCAATCCATTGCTTTATAAATTTGGATTTGACGAAATGTATTTGTTAGGTGATCGTCGCCTCTTACTACATGAGAAATATTCATATCATGATCATCAACCACAACAGCCAACATATAAGTAGGAGTTCCATCCGCTCGTATTAGTATCATATCGTCCAAGGTTCTATTAGAGACAGTTACGGAGCCTTGAATAGCATCTCTGAATGAGGTATCGCCTTTAAGTGGAACTTTAAGGCGGACAACAGGGGCAATGTTACTAGGAGCGCTTAATGGATCTTTATCACGCCAGAATCCATTATAAAGGCGACTACTACCCTGGGCTCGAGCTTTTTCGCGCATATCAACAAGCTCTTCTGGTGAACAGTAGCAGTGGTATGCTTTTCCTTTAGCTAAAAGTTCATTAGCTATAATGGTATGGTTCTTTTGACGTTCAAATTGAGAATAAGCTTCATCATCCCAATTAATTCCAAGCCAATTTAAACCTGTGAAAATAGCGTCCACCGCTTCGCTGGTGGAGCGTTTGCGATCCGTGTCTTCAATACGTAATAAAAATTTTCCACCTTGATTTTTGGCTATTAACCAGTTGAAAAGGGCCGTACGGGCGCCACCAATATGCAAAAACCCCGAGGGTGAGGGCGCAAAACGTGTAATAATCTTGGACAAATTTTTCAACCTATTTGGAATTTACTTAAATTATATTTTCTTTTTGAATAGGATTTTGATGACTGCCTGGTTAAATAAGACTTTGTGGGTTAGATCATTAGCCCATTCGATATAGTTATACTATTCTACGATTTGAATTATACTAATGATATGTCCGAAATAATCCAACTAATTTTCCCTGAATTCGAATACGGTCCGGTCCATATATTTGGGTTTCATAATTCATATTTGCAGGCTCTAGGGCAATTGTGTCACCTTTCTTGCGAATTCGTTTTAATGTTGCCTCCTCATCATCAATAAGTGCGACAATAATGGTCCCATTTTGGGCTGTATCGCAATTTTCTATAACTACCGTGTCACCGTCATATATACCGGCTTCGATCATAGAATCACCTTGTACTTCTAAGGCGTAACGATCATCACGTCCTTCCATATTTGATGGGATAGCAATATAATTTGTATGATCGCTGATCGCTTCTATCGGTGTTCCTGCAGCAATTTTACCTAGAAACGGTATTACTGAAGTGTCGTTTGCTGATGCTGGCTGTTTATCGGCATGGCGAAAATCACCTTTAATTAAATTTGTCGATTCTTTGTGTAAATTTTTTGGAAGCTTTATAATTTCCAAAGCCCGTGCTCGATGAGGGAGTCGACGAATAAATCCTCTTTCTTCTAAGCCTGTAATTAAACGATGAATGCCTGACTTAGATTTAAGGTCTAGCGCATCTTTCATTTCATCAAAAGACGGGGATACGCCAGAACTGCGTAATTTTTGGTCGATAAAGGTAATTAACTCGTATTGTTTTTTAGTCAACATAAATAATACCCCATTTTGCTATTATGTCCCTATTTTTGATTTGTTATAAAGACCCTTAAACATAATATTATTAGTTAGATTACCTGTTACGCAAAATATAGAACAAAACAAAAACTCATTCATGTTCTAATTTAGTTCTTATTCAAGGTCAATAATAAAAACATAGAACCTTCTATTAAAATTTAAAAAGTGTAATCTAAACGGATAATTTTAACACTTTCACCTTTGGATATGGCATTAGCAAAAGGTAGACGGAGTACTAGACATTGAGCTTTCGCGTAATTTGCAAGCATCGAGCTATCTTGTTGATCAAAAGGTATTGCGATTATATCTCCTGCCTTATTAAATGATATTTTTGCCCTTAAATAATCCTGTCTTTTATCATTTTTATTCAAGTCACATCCAAGGATGGCGGTTTCTGTCCTAGAACTAACGACCTCCATGCCTAACATTTTATTGATAGCCGGTAAAAGGAAAAGGGTCGCCGTGACACCAGCAGACACGGGGTTTCCCGGTAACCCTAACATTGGAATCCCTAAAATATGCCCAAATATAAGCGGTTTCCCGGGCCGCATTGCAACTCGACTAAAGGTAATGTCCAAACCTGCTTTGCCGAGGACAGACTTAACTAAATCATAATCACCGACAGATGCTCCACCAATCGTTATTAGCATATCAAGTCCGGAAAGTTTGGAAATAATTTCTTTGAGTGAGCTAGGATCATCTTTGGCAATTCCTAGATTAATCGGTATGCCCCCACTTGCCGTGACCATAGCGGCTAAACCAAGACTATTTGAACTAATAATTTGATCTGAACCTATCGCTTCACCGGGCAAAACAAGCTCATCACCTGTAGACAAAATTGCTATGCGGGGTTTGCGGGTTACTTTTAGCCACGGTATGTTCATCGCCGCCGCGAGTGCAATATTTCTTGAATTTAAGCGTATCCCAGTTTTGAGTAGTGTCTGGCCTATTTTAAAATCTAGTCCGGCTGGACGAATGTATTTGCCAATGGGTGCCGCCTCTTTAATAATAATTTTTTTACCTAATTTTTCCGTGTCTTCTTGTATTATTATTGCATTGGCACCCTCTGGTATAGTGGCACCAGTATAAATGCGGACAGTTTGCCCCGCCTGAATTTTACCAAAAAAACTTCTTCCAGCAGCCGATTCCCCAACTTGAGTTAGTGTTGTAGGGATTGTTTCTAAGTCATCCGCTAATACGGCGTATCCATCCATTGCAGACACTGCAGATGGTGGTTGCGTAAACCTTGATATTAGGTCTTCCGCTAAAACGCGATCTTGCGCTTGCGCGATAGATATTTGTTCATAATCTAGTTGCTTGATACCCAGTAACACGTTCTTTAGGGCATCATCAACAGCAAGCATCCCACTATTTAATTCTGACATTCTTTGTTGCTCTTATACACTCTTAAATTCACCTGATTTTCCGCCAGTTTTATGAGTTAAACGAATATCACCAATACGCATGCCTCGGTCAACGGCCTTGCACATGTCATAAACCGTAAGTGCTGCAATTGATACAGCAGTTAGTGCTTCCATTTCAACACCGGTTTGACCTGTAAGTTTGCAGGTTGAAATTATGTCTATGGCATTTCTTTGCATGTCAGTGGCTAATTCTAGTTTCACGGATGTGAGGTTTAGAGGATGGCATAGTGGAATTAGATCAGGCGTTTGCTTCGCAGCCATAATCCCAGCAAGTTGTGCTATTGAGAGTACATCGCCTTTTTTTATGTCTTTACTGTTAATGAGTGCGAGTGTTTTCGGCAGCATATATACTGAGCCCATCGCTGATGCAGTTCGTTCTGTTCTGTCTTTTTCAGAAACATCCACCATAATGGCGTTACCATTTGAATCAATATGTGTTAAATCACTCATATCAGTATCTTTCAATTCTAAGTTTGATTTTCTATTCCAAGCAGGCGTTTTGTTGCGCCTTCCACATCTTGCTCACGCATGAGGGATTCGCCTACCAGAAAGGAGCTTATGCCAATCGCGTGCATACGTAACAAATCTTTATGGCTGTAAAGCCCGGACTCACTAACAATAATTGTATTTTCATCTATCAAGGGGGCCAAAATTTCTGTCATTCTAAGATCTACCTCTAAAGTTTTAAGATTACGATTATTAATGCCGATTAATGCAGGAGAGAGTTTTAACGCACGCTTTAATTCTTTGGGGGTGTGGACTTCAATTAATGCATCCATAGCCAGTTCATGAGCAATTGCAATAAAATCAGTTGCTTCTTCGTCGTCAATGCATGCCATAATAATTAATATGCAATCAGCACCAATCACTCGTGACTCAATCACTTGATAAGGATTAATAATAAAATCTTTTCGTATAATTGGCAGATCAACTGTACTTCGAGCTTGCTTTAGGAATATGTTGGCTCCTTGAAAATAAGGTTCGTCTGTGAGTACGGATAGGCAGGTTGCCCCACCTAATTTATACGATTGCGCCAATGCTGCTGGATTGAAATTCTTACGGATAAGGCCTTGCGATGGGGATGCTTTTTTTATTTCCGCTATCAAACCGAAGCTATTTGCATTCTTTGCATCTTGAAGGGCATTTATGAAGCCTCTAGGTGGTTCAATTTCATTTATTTGATTCAGCAGGGTAGCCTCAGAAATATTTGACTTCTGTTTGGCTACATGTTCGCCTTTTATTTTACATATTTCCTGGAGGACGTTGCCCAAGTTTAATCCCCATCTTTATTAAGATTGGTGATTTTAACTAATTTATCTAGTGTCGTTTTTGCTCTTCCGTTATCGATTGCTTCGGCAGCAATTTCAGCACCTTCTTTTAAACTTTTCGCTTTATCGGCGATTAGGAGCGCTGCTGCAGCATTAAATATAACAATATCTCTATAAGCCGAAAGTTTGCCATTCAGCATTAATTTAACAGCCGCCGCATTATATGACGCGTTACCGCCTTTTAGATTTTTGAGTTTTGTTTTAGGTAGGCCAGCATCCTTGGGGTTAACTTCAAAGCTAGTAATTTTTCCATTTTTAAGTTCTGAAACGAAGGAAGGTCCTGTTGTGGTTAGCTCATCGGTGCCATCAGAACCGTGCATCACCCAAGCCCGCTCGCTACCAAGTTTTTTAAGTGTTTCAGCAATCGGTACGACCCATTTTTTAGAGAAAACGCCGGTAAGCTGTCGTTTTACGCCTGAAGGATTGCATATTGGTCCAAGTAAATTAAAAATTGTTCTCGTGGCAAGTTCAACGCGAGGGCCCGCAACGTGACGCATAGCACTATGGTGACGTGGTGCCATTAAAAAGCCAATATTTACCTCCCAGATAGATTTCTTTACTAGTTCAAAATCGGCATTATTATTGACCCCCAACGCTGACAGAGTATCAGCTGCTCCGGATTTTGAGGATAAGGCGCGGTTACCATGTTTGGCGACTGGTATACCACAAGCGGCCACTACTAATGCAGCGCCAGTTGAAATATTATAAGTACCAGATCCGTCACCACCAGTTCCCACGACATCTATAGCATTTTTAGGAGCTTTGATATGTATTGCTTTGGCCCGCATTGCCTTTGCCGCACCGGTTATTTCATCGACGGTTTCCCCTCTGACTCTAAGGGCCATTAAAAAACCGCCAATCTGTGATGGCGTTGCATCGCCTGACATAATTATATTAAAGGCCTTCTCTGCCTCATTTGTCGTTAATGATGCACCATCTGCAATTTTAGCTATATAGGATTTCATATCGGTCATGTTTAACCATTTTCTCCAAGAATTAACTTTAATGGTATATAATTATATAATTGTTAATAGGGTAGAATAAGTTTCCCTGTTTTGATAAGACGCTTTTAGAGGTCAATATACCATATTTAAAGTCAATTCTTTATTCATAATAGCCCTGACCTAAAAACAATTTTAAAATTCCCAAAAATTACTTACCGGATTGATTTTAAGCAACAATGCAAGGAGATGCAAAATACGTCAAGCGATCTATTAGTCCTTTAAATTTATTGGTATAATTATAGTTTGACGTTGTAAAAGGTGAGATGTTTATAATGAGAATGGTATTTTTACTGTAAAGTAATTGAATATGGTAAAATGGGGGCCGTTAACTTAAGCGGATGCGAATAATTGGTAATTTACTCTGAGGTTACGTCATTGCTTTGTGTTGAATTTTTAAAAATTTTGTATAGTAATTGTAGAGGTTTTCGTTGGCGCCAGTAAGATCAAATAATTTAGCAATAAAAATCCGACATCATGTCTCTAGAAAGTTGATAATAATTGGTCTGCTATTTCTTATTATTGTCCTTGTTACATCGTTAAACATGAAAGCTAATATTAAAAATCAAGGCTATTCAATTCAGCTGTTATCGGTGATAGATATTTCAGCCTTTGCCAATCCATCAAAAAAAGTAATCTCGGTTATTGGAAAGAGTAGGGCAGAATTAGAACTACCAGAACAAGGTTCTCAAATTAAACCAGACATTATAAAACCATATGAAGAGACTTTGCCGGACCAAGTATTTGAACCCGAATTAATAATCGTTCCTAATGATGTAACCCAACAAGAAAAAAGCGAACCAGTCTTAGTTGATCCAGCGTTAAAAAATACCTGGCGGAAAAATGCGGTTCAACTCAGCGAGATGCCCGTTGGTCCAAAAATAGCCATCGTTATTGATGATGCTGGTTTAGATAAAAAAAGGACCGCTGCAGTAATAGGTTTGACGGCTCCAGTGACCATATCCTTTTTGACTTATGGAGAGGGTTTACCTGAACAAGCTCGGTTAGCCCGGAAGGCAGGTCATGAGATAATGGTCCACATGGCAATGGAACCTTTGAATAAATCTATGGATCCTGGGCCTAATGTCTTGCTTACTGAAAGTTCGCCAAATAAAACGTTGGAACGTCTCCGTTGGGGTTTAGAGCGTTTTGACGGTTATGTTGGCATCAATAATCATATGGGCAGTCTATTTACATCTGATACAGATGGGATGGAAGTTGTCATGCAAGAACTCAAACGGCGTGGACTTTTATTTTTAGATTCTCGGACATCAGTAAAAACAGTGGGTGCTTCAATCGCGCTTGCTTATAATGTACCTTTTACACAGCGGAATATCTTCTTGGATAATGAAGCTACTGTTCCGGCAATAAACAAACAACTTCGAATAATGGAACTATTTGCTATAAGAAACGGTTATGTCGTGGCCATAGCCCATCCCAGAGATGCAACAATCCAAGCTTTATCTCAATGGCTAGCTGTCATCGCTGAGAGAGGGTTTGTTCTAGTGCCGATCAGCACAATAGTTGCGAAGCAGCAAGGTTTGTCTCCTATAAATTTAGGTAATCTAGCGTATTAATAGGGTTAGTATACTGCTTAAATTTTTCTACTAAAAAGCAGAATCAACCGTAGCACTATTAATGGTTACGCCAAGTTTTTTACGCAAAGCGTTTGCAAATTGGATCGACAAGTCATTCGTAATATTTTCTTGAAGTTGCTGTTTAAGTGCCGCCAACCCCTTTTTATTAGTGTCTAGATTTGCTGGATTAATTGTCTGAATTTGTGCAATAAAACTAGCATTGTCCGTAGCCGCTGAAACAACGTCTTTGCCTTTGGCTTTAAATAAAGCGCTAATTAGTTCGCCGGGCAATTGAATTTTTAACCCTGCACCTGTGCGAAGAAACTCCGAACTTGTTTGCATTTTGACATTTAATTCCTTCGCAATACCCGCAAGTGTAGTGGCCTGCTTAAGGCGGTTGGTTAAAGACTGAACTTTTTTTTCTGCGGCTATTGCTTGTTGGTTTAGCCGCCAGGCACTTTCTATGTCAGAGCGAATTTTCTTAAAAGGTCTAAGTACTGGGGCTCTTATTTCATTTACGTGAAGAATAAAATACCCTGAATCACCAAAATCTGTAAGAGCGCTGTCTTGATCTTGTTCTGTACTAAATGCAACTTGAAGAATAGCTGGATTAAGACCTTGAATTTTCTTATTCGCCATGTTGAAGCCTTTGGCATTAACTGCTGAAATTTTACGAATTGTAAAGTTTAGTCGTTTTGCTGCTTCCTCGATTGTTGACCCGCTGCCTAGCTCATCCTCAAAATTGTTTGAGAGATTGTAGAGTGCATCAACAGCTTTTTCTGTCGCTATTGACTTTTTTAATTCAGCTTTAACTTCAAATAACATTTTTTGTTTCGCCAGTGTAATTTTAGATACTCGTAAAATATGCCAGCCAAGGGGACTTTTTACGGGTGAGCTTATGGTATTTTCTAGTATCTTAAAGGCAGTGTCGGTGAGCTCTTTAATGGGCAGTTGGCTGCGAGTTAACGTACCAAGCTCGAGTGTTTGTGGGTCAAGATTAGCTAAATCTTTAGCAACTATTTCAAATTTACCGCCTGCGATAATTTTTTTATATATTTCATCTGATTTAGTCTTGTCTGAAACGAGTATTTGTTGGATTTTTCTAGTTTCCGGTGTTTTAAATTCATCAATTCTATCATCATAAGATTCTTTTATTTCTATGTCCGAGACCTTAATTTCATCAACTATATCTTTAGTTTGTAATTGAACCAGCGTAATCGCACGAAATTCTGGCGCCGTGAATTGCCGCGCATTATTTTCATGAAATCTTCTTAAGCCTTCTACAGTGGCCTTGGCAATTTTTCGAATTGAACTATGTTCTATTTTTATGAAATTCATCGAACGTTTCTCATTTCGATATTTATACATTGATTCTAAAAGTGGCCGTGGAACAGCTTGGCCGATATTTATGCCACTTAAAAACTGGTTTTGTAGAAGTTGCCTTTTGTACAATAGTATATAACTATCTTCGCTTAAACCGGCTCGCTGGATCGTCTCGTTAAATCGAAGGCGGTCAAATGTCCCACTTGGAGATTTAAAACGGTCATCATCCCGGATTTCACGCGAAACAAGGTCATCGTTTATGAGGAGACCCATTTCTTTAGCTCCTTCGGCAAATATTTTACGCTGAATTAACGAGTTTAAAACATTTTCTGTGACACCCATCGCCTTGGCTTTTTGTGCTGTGAAATTATCACCAAGAACCGCCTGTAGACGGCTTACTTGAAACTGAACTTCACTTCGAAAACTTGCTAAGGTTATTTTGCTTTTTCCAACAGTCGCCACCGCTTCATCATCTTGTTGTGGCGCGACATAGTCACCAATACCCCAGACACCAAAACTTAAAATTAGCAGCGCGAGGAGAACTTTAGCTCCCCACCCCAGAAGCTTCTCCCGGAATGTTTTATTCTTGATTTCAGGCATTATATCACCAATGTTAATATAACAACAAAGTTTAAATATTTATTAGTTACTTATACTAATTTAAAATTTAACGTTAAGGCGCCGCATCATAAGAGCGAGTAACCTCCTTAGCAACACCTTCGGTGATTGATCAAATCTAAGTCATAAAACTCGAGTTAAGGTCGTAGTGGCTTCATTGAAAACTCTGTGGTAGAAAAATATAATTCTAAAAAATTAAGGAGTAGATATGAGTTTTAAACGGCGTCCTTTGATTGCAGGTAATTGGAAAATGAATGGTCTTTTAGATTTTGTCAAAAACTTAGCAGGTGTTTTGGCCGACAAAGTCGATCAAAACGATCCTACACATTTTGATATGCTTATTTGCCCGCCAGCAACTTTACTACATCCAATAAAAATTCTGGTTGGTAAATCCGGCCTTTTATTAGGTGGGCAGGATTGTCATATGGCTAAAAGTGGTGCCCATACTGGTGACATTAGTGCCGAAATGTTGAAAGATTTAGGATCTAGTCATGTAATAGTGGGACATTCAGAACGTCGTGTTGATTATAATGAAACAAATGAAGTAGTTAAGTCTAAAGCCGAAGCTGCTTTAGGGGTGAATTTAACGGCAATTATTTGTGTTGGCGAAACAGAAGCAGAGCGTAATCAAGGTATAACTGTCGATGTTGTTAAAAGTCAGATTTTAGGATCTATTCCCGAGCGCGCGACTGCAGAAAATATAATTATTGCCTATGAACCCGTTTGGGCGATTGGCACTGGACAAACGCCGACAAAGGGCCAGGTTCAGGAGGTTCACGTTCTAATTCGTAAAACGTTGGGTGATAAAATTGGTTTGAAGGAGGCTGAGCAGACGCGTTTACTATACGGTGGCTCTGTTAAGCCCAGTAATGCCATTGAATTAATGGATTTAAATGATGTTGATGGGGCTCTTGTTGGAGGTGCGAGCCTCTCCCCAATAGATTTCTGGGTTATTGCCGAAAGTTGTCCTAAATAATTTGCTAAATGTTGCAATACCGTATAAAACCCGGCTGAATTTACATGCTTGAATAATTGTAAAGTATACTTGTAAATTTTACGAGAAAAAATTGGGATGGAACGATTTCATGGAAGCTGTAATTATTGTAGTTCACTTATTACTGGCGGTTGCCATGATACTTTTAGTGTTGATGCAACAAAGTGAGGGAGGTCTTGGCGGTATGGGCGGAGGCTCATCTTCAGGAGGTGGCATGGGTGGTTTTATGACCAGTCGCGCGACAGCAAATTTGCTGACGCGCTCCACTGGTATTTTGGCGACTGGCTTTTTTATTACCTCTATGGCTCTTTCTATTATGGCGGATCAAGGACGTGAGAAAGGGTCAATATTAGATAAACAAATAGGGCCTGCGAATCAAACTCAAGTTCCGGTAACTCCGTCCGTTCCAAGTATTCCGCGAGTACCAAATAAATGATTAAAAAACCTGTAAATATCAAGGTTTTTAAAGAGGTGGCAGAAATGCCGCCTCTTTTGTTTTTATCCTTGGTATTGCTAATATATAAATTTGATCCATGACGCGGTTTATTTTTATTACTGGGGGAGTGGTATCCTCTTTGGGAAAAGGTTTGGCTTCTGCCGCCCTAGCTTCCCTTCTTCAGGCTCGGGGCTTTAAGGTTCGTATACGGAAGTTGGATCCTTATTTGAATGTTGATCCGGGTACCATGAGCCCGTATCAACATGGGGAAGTTTTTGTTACCGATGATGGTGCTGAGACGGATTTGGATCTAGGTCACTATGAGCGTTTTACATGCGTTGATGCTAAACAAAGTGATAATGTGACTACGGGTCGGATATATTCCGATGTAATAGCTAAGGAGCGTCGCGGTGAATACCTGGGTGCAACTATACAAGTGATCCCACATGTTACAGATGCAATTAAAAACTTTACCACATCTAATTTAGAGGATGAAGATTTTGTTTTAGTTGAGATTGGAGGCACCGTAGGTGATATCGAAGGAACGCCTTTTTTAGAAGCCATTCGTCAACTCGGTTATGAACTAGGCCGTGACCGGACCATGTACATTCATCTGACCCTTTTACCTTACATTGCCGCCGCAGGTGAGCTGAAAACCAAACCGACACAACACTCAGTTAAAGAGCTGTTGAATGTTGGAATTCAAGCGGACTTACTGCTTTGCCGGGCAGACCGTAAATTACCGGATGGTGAACGTAAAAAGATAGCATTATTCTGTAATGTTCGGGAAGAAGCAGTTGTGCCTGCTTTGGATGTAAAATCCATCTATGAGGTACCAATTAGTTATCACGAACAAGGACTTGATAAGGAAGTATGTCGTCACTTTGGTTTGGAGACCGTCAAGCCAAACTTAGAAGCGTGGCGTTTGGTAGTACAACGTGCCACCTTCCCGGAAGGCGAAGTTAATATAGCCGTTGTTGGCAAATATACTGGGTTATTAGATGCATACAAATCGTTAGCCGAAGCTTTGGCCCATGGGGGTATTGCAAATAACGTAAAAGTGAATTTGAAATGGCTAGAGTCCGAAATATTTGAGGCCAGTGATACAATCAATCAGCTTGAAGATTGTCATGGTATTTTGGTTCCAGGCGGTTTTGGTGAACGTGGTGCTGAAGGTAAAATTAATGCCGCTAAGTTTGCTCGAGAAAAAAAGGTGCCGTATTTTGGAATTTGTTTTGGTATGCAGATGGCTGTGGTTGAAGCGGCACGTAACCTTGCCGGCTTAAAACAGGCTGGGACTAGTGAATTTGGTTTATGTAAGGATGTTGTTGTTGGCTTAATGACCGAATGGGAAAAAAATGGTAAAATCGAAAAACGCAACGAAAGTAGTAATAAAGGCGGAACGATGCGCCTAGGGGCATATCCTTGTAAATTAGGTAAAAAAACCCGCGTTCAAAAAATATATGGTAAAAAGAATATTAGTGAGCGTCACAGACATCGGTATGAGGTAAATATGGCCTATGAGGATAGGTTGTCGGCCGTTGGCTTGATTTTCTCTGGAAAGTCTCCCGATGGAATTTTGCCCGAAATAGTAGAAATTCCCGAACATCCATGGTTTATTGGAGTTCAATTCCATCCAGAATTAAAATCTCGACCGTTCCAGCCGCACCCTCTATTTACGGATTTTATTCGGGCTGCGGTAGATCAATCACGATTGGTATGATGTTATTATGAGTTTGCCTAAAGTTGTAAAAGTTGGACCTTATTCAATTGGAAATGATCGTAAGATTAATATCTTAGCTGGACCTTGCGCCATGGAGAGCCGTTCGCACGCGTTAGAGATGGCCCTTGCGCTTAAGGAATTAGCGGTTCAATTTGACGTCGGCATAATTTATAAATCTTCTTATGATAAAGCTAATCGAACTAGTGTCTCAAGTAATCGTGGTATTGGGATATCAGAGGCTGTACCCATATTTGCTGACATCAAGGAAATCACGGGTTTGCCCGTTGTGACTGATGTTCATAGTGCAAATGAATGTGCCATTATCGGCGAGGTCGTTGATGTAATTCAGATCCCGGCATTTCTATGCCGTCAGACCGATTTGCTTATAGCTGCTGGGAACACAGGTAGGGCACTAAATATAAAAAAAGGGCAATTTTTAGCGCCTTGGGATATGGCCAATGTGGTAAAAAAAGTGGAGAGTACTGGTAATACGAATATTATGCTTTGTGAGCGTGGGGCAACTTTTGGATATAATACGTTGGTTTCGGATATGAGGTCATTACCAATAATGGCTAAAACTGGCTATCCAGTAATATTTGATGCGACCCATTCGGTGCAGCAGCCTGGGGGAGAAGGAAGCACTTCTGGTGGAGATCGGGAGTATGCGCCCGCACTGGCACGTGCTGCCGTCGCGGTTGGTGTTGCAGGCATTTTTATGGAAACACACCAAAATCCCGATTCCGCACCCAGTGATGGGCCGAATATGATTTATTTAAATAAGCTAGCTGGGATTATTGAAACGCTATTAGAAATTGATGTTATCTCTAAGAAAAATCTAGTAACTTCTAGATAATATTTATTTACTATAAAATATTTGACGAATATTTAAATTGAATATGCTTCACCGTAACGGATTCAAATTAAATTTACTTTTATTGAAATTGCCGAGTTTTAATAACTCAAATATATTTAAAAGCCTAAATTAATAGGGCTAAATTATGTTAAGGAAGTAAATTATGACTGCAATTGTTGACATACACGCTCGGGAGATTATTGACTCTCGCGGGAACCCAACCGTTGAAGTGGATGTCGTTTTGGAAAGTGGTGCCTTTGGTCGCGCGGGTGTCCCCTCGGGCGCTTCTACTGGAATTCATGAAGCTGTTGAATTACGGGATGGTGACAGAGCGCGTTATGGTGGTAAGGGAGTATTGAATGCATGTGAAAACGTAAATTCGGAAATCTTTGAGGCCCTTGTTGGAATGGATGCTGAGGACCAAATCCATATAGACAACATATTAATTGAACTTGATGGGACGGAGAACAAATCCCGTTTAGGTGCCAATGGAATACTTGGAGTTAGCCTAGCCATTGCGAAAGCGGGAGCAGAAGAGGCTTCGTTGCCACTTTATAGATATATAGGTGGTACTCATAGCAAGATTTTGCCTGTACCGATGATGAATATAATCAACGGTGGTGAACACGCCGACAACGCAATCGATATTCAAGAATTTATGATCATGCCAGTTGGCGCTGACAGTTGCTCCGATGCCATTCGTATCGGTTCTGAGATTTTTCAAACCCTAAAAACATCCCTTCAAGATGCAGGATATAATACTAATGTTGGTGATGAAGGTGGCTTTGCACCAAGCCTTTCCAGCTCAGAGGAGGCACTTAGTTTTATAGTAAAGTCTATCGAGACGGCAGGGTTTAGGCCTGGAGAAGACGTTATGCTCGCGTTAGATGCTGCGTCAAGCGAGTTTTATAAAGATGGGTGGTATGAGTTGGCGGGTGAAAATAAGCGACTAGATTGCGAAGGAATGGCGCGATATTATGATAAACTCCTAAGTAAATTCCCAATTATTTCAATCGAGGATGGAATGAGCGAAGATGACTGGGATGGTTGGAAGTATTTAACAGCAGAAATTGGCCATAAGTGTCAGTTGGTTGGCGATGATTTGTTTGTGACCAACGTCAAACGATTGAGAGAAGGAATTAGTCAGGGCATTGCTAATTCGATTCTAATCAAAGTGAACCAAATAGGAACACTTAGTGAAACACTTGAAGCTGTAGAAATGGCACATAAAGCTAAATATACTTCAGTTATATCGCATCGTTCTGGTGAAACAGAAGATTACACGATTGCCGATATCGCTGTTGCTACCAACGCAGGTCAGATTAAAACAGGTTCGTTATCGCGCTCAGATCGCCTAGCAAAATATAATCAGCTTATTCGTATTGAGGAAGAATTAGGATCAGCCGGGAGTTTTGCGGGTATGCCCCTACTAAGTTAATCGTTATGAAAGTTTTACGCAAAATATAGTTGGTCTAACCTTATATTATTTTGTGGTTGGCACATTTTAACCGGTTGTGATTAAATTTAACGTTTAGTGCCTTTAGTTTAAAAAATCATTTAGTCAAATAAATAAAAATAAAAAATTCTATTTTATATTAATGTTATATTAATATTTAAGAATCATATTCGATTTCCACAAAAGAGTTCGGCAGAAAAGTCCGATCAAAGCTAAATATGGATGGCTTAATTCTCCTCCAGTATGTACCAGGGGGAAACCCGTCCCAGGTTATCATTATTTCGTTGATCATGCGTTAAAGTTTAAACTTATCGCGGTTAATCTCTCTATTTACCGCATTTAACTGGATCAGAGTAGTGATAACGGCAGAACGCCGATTGGGGAACTATGAAGTTTCTAACTGAGTTACGCTTGCGATCCAGTCACATAATTGGGCCTGTTATCGGATCGTGTTTAATATTTTATTTTATTTATCATGCCGTTCAAGGTGATAGGGGTTTGATCGCATTCTGGCAATTAACTAAACAAGTTACCCAGGCAAAAAACACACATTCGATATTGAGCCGCAAACGTGCCCGGATTAAAAACCGCGTAACCTTATTAAATCCACATAGTCTGAATAGTGATATGTTAGAGGAACGTGCACGTTTTATGCTGGGATATAGTAAGCCCGGTGAGATCGTTATATTTCGAAATTAATCGTCGATAATTTAAAGGTATTTATTTCGTAATATCGGCTCTGGGAACAGAGTTTGCATTATAGACGCGGATTTAATTTGCCTTAATTACACTAGCGGTAGCATTATAAAATCTCTGAAACCTTTGCGTTTAGAAAGACGATTTAACCACGCTTTTAAGTTAGGTAAATCGGGCCATTTCATAAAATCTTCTGGTAGTGCGTAATAACGATATATTGCACAGCCGGCTGGAATGTCTCCCATTGAAAATTTATCTCCTGCAATAAAAGATCTATCGGATAAAAAATCATTTAGGAGTGAGGTTTCTCGGTGACAGATTTTTATGTTTTTGCAAATAAAATTCAGATCGCGGTGTTTTGGTTTAATCCGAATAAGTCCCCAAAATACTGGGCGAAGGGCGTTCCAGAGATCTGTTGCCTGCCATTCCATCCAACGTTCAGCTTCGGCGCAGGCTTCTGGTTCAGTAGGGTACAGTTTGCCTTCCGGATAGGAATGAGCAAGATAGCGAACGATTGCGTTGGATTGGCGCAATAAAGTACCATTATCATCAAAAGTTGGTATTTGCGCTGCAGGGTTGAATTTGCGGTAATTAGGTGAATCGATTGAGCTAACAGTTCCATTTTTGTCTACCCACTCAAATTCAAGACCAATTTCTTCTAAAGTCCAAGCAACTTTTTGGACATTGATAGAAGAAACCCTTCCATATAAACGGCGCATTAAAATCCTGATCAGACAATTTAGTAACTTCTAAATTATAATTTCTAAAAGGTTAGGTACGGTTTGCCAATATGTTTAATAAAGATAGAGGTTTTAGAGTTTAATCTTGCGTAAAAGACGTTTGTAGTTGTCATATATTTCCAGCTATCTATAAAGTTAATCAATATTTAGTTAATTATAAAATTATTGTTGCAAAACAATAGGTTCAGGTGCATCGTGCATTTGGATTTACCATCAAATCAAAGCCTTAAAATACTTTTATATTTTCATTTGGTCCTGAATTTATATAGGGAAAATGTATTATTTAATACTGGGTCTGCTTAATTAAAAAAGGATGGCTAGTATGGCCAAAGAAACTAGTAAACGCAAAAAAATAAAAAAACGTAAAGTTATAAAAAAGTCGCCACGGTTACAACCAACTTCTACTCCAGAAGAATTACTTAACTACTATAAAGATATGCTTTTAATTAGACGCTTTGAAGAAAAGGCGGGGCAGTTATACGGCATGAGTATGATTGCTGGTTTTTGTCATTTGTATATTGGGCAAGAAGCCGTTGTTGTTGGAATGCAAGCTGCTGCCAATAGAGAGATTGATACCGTTATTACTAGTTATCGTGATCATGGTCACATGTTGGCTAGTAATATGGATCCGAAAGGAGTGATGGCTGAGTTAACAGGAAGAAGTGGCGGGTACTCTAAAGGCAAAGGCGGATCCATGCATATGTTTAGTCGCGAGAAAAATTTTTTCGGAGGACACGGAATTGTTGGTGCTCAAGTACCAATAGGAACCGGCCTAGGGTTTGCTCACAAATACAAAAAAGATGGTGGTGTTTGCATGACTTATTTTGGTGACGGTGCATCTAATCAAGGACAGGTTTTTGAATCTTTCAACATGGCGTCTCTTTGGAACTTACCTGTCGTTTATGTTATTGAAAACAATCGTTATGCAATGGGTACTTCTGTTAAGCGAGCGTCCTCTAATCAAGAACTTTTTTCTAGGGGAGAAGCTTTTGGTATTCCAGGAGTTAGCGTTGATGGAATGGATGTTTTGGCGGTAAAAGAAGCAGGAATAAAAGCTTTGAAATATGCGCGCTCTGGAAAGGGTCCTTTCATTTTAGGTATGCAGACATATCGTTACCGAGGGCACTCGATGTCCGATCCAGCAAGATATCGTAGTCGAGAAGAAGTTAGTAAGGTTCGTTCTGAACGTGATCCTATTGATCGGGTACGTCAATATGTTCTTGATGCAAAAGCTACAGATGAAGAAGGTCTAAAGAAAATTGATAGCGATGTTAAGACGCTAGTTTCCCATGCTTCGGAATATGCGCAAGAGAGCCCTGAGCCAGATATTTCCGAGTTGTATACTGATATACTTATCGAAATTTAATAATAAAGAGAGTTAGATGGCTAATCAAATACTTATGCCCGCATTGTCACCAACGATGACAGAAGGAACACTCGTTAAGTGGCTTGTGAATGAAGGTGATATCGTTCAATCCGGCGATGTTATAGCTGAAATTGAAACAGATAAAGCGACCATGGAACTCGAAGCTATTGACGATGGAGTGTTGGGTAAAATTTTTGTCCAGGAAGGTACCGAAGGTATTGCTGTAAATACACCTATAGCTGTCATCACTGCAGACGATGAGGATTTAACATCAGTTGAAGAGAATATATCAAAAAAGGCTGAAGAGCCTGGCTCATTGGAACAACCTCAGAAGGCTCAGTCTGAACCGGTTTCTCCCGTAACGGAAACTATAGTTGGAAAATTTAATTTAGGCACAAAGAATTTAATAACCGTACGAGAGGCATTACGAGATGCAATGGCTGAAGAAATGCGACAGGACGAAACGGTGTTTCTGTTGGGTGAAGAAGTCGCTGAATATGAAGGTGCTTATAAAATTTCTCAAGGACTCTTAGAAGAGTTTGGTGAAAAACGTATTATTGATACACCCATTACCGAGCATGGATTTGCGGGCCTCGGTGTAGGCGCTGCTTTTGGTGGTTTACGTCCCATTGTTGAATTTATGACTTTTAATTTTGCTATGCAGGCTATGGATCATTTGATTAACTCAGCAGCAAAAACCCTTTACATGTCTGGCGGACAAATGGGCTGTCCGATTGTCTTTCGCGGTGCAAACGGAGCTGCAGCAGGTGTAGCCGCACAGCATTCACAATGTTACGCAAGTTGGTATGCACATATACCAGGGCTTAAAGTTTTAGCGCCTTATTCAGGTGAAGATGCCAAGGGATTATTGAAGTCTGCCATCCGAGATCCTAATCCGGTAATTTTTTTGGAAAATGAAATTCTTTATGGCCAGACTTTTGATGTCCCTGATGATAAAGATTTTACTGTGCCGATAGGAAAAGCTAAAATTGAACGAGAGGGTACAGATGTAACTGTTGTTACTTTTTCTATTATGGTAGGGCTTGCACTTGAAGCGGCTGAGGCGCTTGCAGAACAAGGAATTAATGCCGAAGTGATAAACCTTAGAACAATCCGGCCTTTGGATGTTGAGACGATTGTTAATTCTATAAAGAAAACTAACAGAGTGATCAGTATTGAAGAAGGCTGGCCTGTCGCCGGGATTGGGTCAGAAATTGCAGCGATAAGTATGGAACATGCGTTTGATTATTTAGATGCTCCGTTGCTCCGAGTATGTGGGGAGGACGTGCCAATGCCTTATGCTAAGAATCTCGAAGCTGCAGCCCTTCCTGATATTGAAAAAGTGATAACAGCGGTAAAAACCGTGTGTTATAAAGAATAGGGGAAAGCAATGAACTCACCTATTACTGGATCTGAATTTGCCGCTGGTGATCCTGCCGGAATTACTGGCAAAGAAAAGCGGGTATTAGCAAGCCCCCTCGCAAAACGGCTAGCTAAAGATGTTGGTGTTAATTTAAATCTACTCAGTGGAACGGGTCCACACGGACGAATTGTCAAAAGTGACGTTGAGGCGGGTGTGACGAGAGGGACGGTTCAAATTTCTAGTAGATTAGACAAAAACCCCTCAAATTTTACTTCCGCTTTGCCAGCTATGTTGCCAACGGGTGGAAGTTATACAGAAATTCCAAATTCGAGTACTCGAAAAATTATCGCTGATCGCTTAACGTCAAGTTCGCGAGACATTCCGGCTTATATGGTTACTGTAGATTGTCTCATAGATCGATTATTGGAAATGCGTTCAGATTTAAACGGCAGGGCTCAGGAAGGTGAGAAAATATACAAGATATCGGTAAATGATTTTATTATTCGAGCTACAGCATTGGCTATGCGTAAGGTGCCACGTGTAAACACATCTTGGACAGAGTCCGCTATTTTGCAATATGATAATATCGATATATCTGTCGCTGTTTCTACACCTGACGGACTTATTACCCCAATAATTCGAAATGCGGATCAAAAAGGTTTAGCTGACATATCTATTGAAATGAAACAACTGGCTCTCCGGGCCCGTAACAATAAATTGTTACCCGAAGAGTTTCAGGGCGGTGGTTTCACTATATCTAATTTAGGTATGTACGGTGTAAAAGAATTTACTTCAATTATTAATCAACCTCAATCTTGTATACTTTCTATCGGCGCTGGAGAGCAGCGTCCAACTGTAATTGATGGAGCCCTTGGAATTTCAACTGTAATGAGTTGTACACTAACATCTGATCATCGGACCGTAGATGGTGCATTAGCAGCCGAATTTATGCACGTCTTCAAAGTTATGGTTGAAGATCCACTTACAATGTTATTGTGAGTGGATGAAATGGCTACATCAAATTATGACGTCATCATTATAGGTAGCGGGCCAGGAGGATATGTAACGGCTATACGGGCCGCGCAACTTGGGTTTAAAACCGCAGTGGTTGAGCGTTCGCAATTAGGTGGTATTTGCTTAAATTGGGGATGTATCCCAACTAAAGCTTTATTACGTACATCCGAAATTTACCGAAATATTAAAAATGCTGAAGAGTACGGTTTAAAAGTAAATGGTTTGGAATTTGATCTCCAGAAAATAGTTAAACGTTCTAGAGCCATTTCCGGGCAACTTTCTCAAGGTGTAGGATACCTTTTAAAGAAAAATAAAGTTGATGTGATAATTGGTCATGGCAAATTAGTCGGTAAAGGCAGAATTACGGTTGAAAAAGAAAAAAATAAAGTTGAGGATCTAACGGCTGAACACATCATACTCGCAACAGGGGCAAGGGCGCGCTCATTACCTGGAATGGAACCAGATGGTAAAATGGTATGGAGCTATAAAGAGGCCATGGTTCCTGATGAGTTACCGAATTCTATATTAATTATTGGATCGGGAGCAATTGGTATAGAGTTCGCAAGTTTTTATCAAACGTTCGGGGTTGATGTCACTGTTGTTGAAGTATTACCGCGTATTTTACCCGTAGAAGATGAAGAAATATCTGCTTTAGCTCAACAGGTATTTGAAAAAGATGGGTTAAAGATCATGACTTCCACCTCTGTAAAATCGTTAAAGAAAGCTTCGAAAAATATTACCGCTACGATTGAAAATGGAGAAGGTTTATCAAAAATAATCGTTGATCGCGTGATTATGGCCGTTGGAATTACTGGAAATTTTGAACAACTGGGTCTTGAAAATACACAAGTAAAAGTTGATAAAAATCACGTTGTGATCAATGAATGGTGTGAGACGAATGAACCTGGTATTTATGCCATTGGCGACCTTGCGGGGCCTCCTTGGCTTGCCCATAAGGCAAGCCATGAAGGGACAATTTGTATTGAGAAAATTGCGGGAAAGGATGGAATAAAACCACTTAATACTCTTCATATCCCGGGGTGTACTTATTGCCATCCCCAGATAGCAAGTGTGGGGATGACGGAAAGTGCCGCCAGGAAACAAGGCTTTGAAGTTAAGATTGGTAAATTTCCATTTAAGGGTAATGGTAAAGCAATAGCTCTTGGTGGACCTGAGGGTCTAATAAAAACGATATTCAACGCAAAGACTGGCGAAATGCTGGGTGCACATATGTTAGGAACAGAGGTTACCGAACTAATTCAAGGATACGCGGTTGGTATGTCGCTTGAGACGACCGAAGTTGAGCTGATGGAGACTGTGTTTCCGCATCCAACGCTCTCTGAAATGATGCATGAATCTGTTTTGGATGCTTATGAAAGGGCAATCCATTTCTAGGCTTTTGTCGTATTTATGTTTTATTAATACACATTTCCGTTTTAAGTTTAACCTATGTAAAGATTTAGCTAAAATTTTGTATACCGGTTTAAATTTGTTGGTAACAAGTTTTGGTTATAAATAATAACCGATAAAAGTGATATTTATGAGCAATTTTCAAAAACTAAGGCATCCTCAATTTAAGAACATCCAAGAGCGACCAAGTGGACGTAAACCCAGTTGGATAAGAGTTAAAGCCCCAAACTCACTAGCTTACGGCGAGACAAAACGCCTTATGAAAGATCTCAATCTGAATACAGTCTGTGAGGAAGCTGCATGCCCTAATATTGGCGAATGTTGGTCACAGAAACATGCGACCGTTATGATTTTAGGTAACATATGTACGCGTGCTTGTTCATTTTGCAACGTTATTACGGGAAAACCCGGTCCGGTTGATTTATTGGAGCCCGAGAACGTCGGCATAATGGCGCTTAAAACGGGTCTTAAACATATGGTGATCACTTCAGTTGATCGAGATGATCTGGTGGATGGTGGTGCGGAACATTTTGCGAAGTGTGTTTCTAAAGTGCGCGAACTAGCGCCTGGAACAACAGTGGAAGTTTTAACACCAGATTTTAAAAATAAGAATGGGGCATTAGACATAGTAATTGCCGCCAGACCAGAGGTTTTTAACCATAATTTAGAGACAGTACCAAAGCTATATAAGAATATTCGACCAGGGTCGGACTATTTTCACTCTCTGAGCCTTTTAGAAAAAGCGAAAGAGTTGGACCCAGAGGTCTTCACTAAATCAGGGATTATGGTCGGGCTCGGAGAAAGTAGAGATGAAGTTATTCAGGTTATGGATGATCAAAGGTCGGCAAATGTGGATTTTCTAACAATTGGTCAGTACCTTCAGCCAACACTTCGTCACGCAAAAATTGACCGTTATGTGACCCCCGAGGAGTTTGTTGAGTACGAAGAAATAGCTTATTCAAAGGGCTTTTTGAAAGTTTCTTCAAGTCCATTGACACGGTCGTCTTACCACGCAGATGAAGATTTTCAGGCTCTTCGTGAAGTACGTCTTAAAACCATAGCGTTAAGCTAATCATGCCAACCCACGCGGAAAAACGTAATTTATCGCACTCATCACAACACATGTTTGATCTAGTATCAGACGTAGAAAAATATCCTAAATTTTTGCCTTGGTGTGTTGGTGTCCGACTAAAAAAACGGACAAGTGAACAGATCACAGCTGAAATGATGATTGGTTACAAAATGTTTCGTGAAAAATTTTCATGTCGAGTTGAATTAAAATCTCATAATATAATTGATGTAGTCTATGAGGATGGTCCTTTTAAGTACCTAAATAATCATTGGATTTTCATAGACGAAGAAGACGGTACATGTACTGTTGACTTTTTTGTAGATTTTGAATTTAATTCGCCGCTTTTACAAAAGTTGATCGGAGTTGTTTTCAATGAGGCTGTTAAAATAATGGTGCATGCATTTGAAAAGAGGGCCGATGCTATCTACGGGCACGATTAGTTTTCAAATACTGGGTTAATGACAAAAATTTTAAACTTGGCTTAACATTATTTCAATTGCCTTTTTTATTGTAGAAACTCTGATTTTGTCCCGATTTCCATCGAATGTATAACACTTACTTACAGTGTCTCTCCCATCTCGGGCGGATGCTATGTAAACAGTTCCAATAGGTTTTTCGTGTGTACCGCCAGCGGGTCCAGCAATGCCTGTTACGGATACTGTTAATTGAACAGGCGCGTTCTTGAGAGCTCCTTCGCACATTGCTATTGCTACGGTTTCACTAACTGCACCACGGGCAATAATCATATCAATTGGCACATCTAGCATTTCAACCTTTGCATTGTTTGAATATGTGTTAAAGCCCCGCTCAAAAACATCTGATGAACCTGAAATGGAGGTAAGGCAACCCGCTATTAATCCTCCAGTACAACTCTCAGCTGTAGCGATTTTGATGTCCTGGTTTCTACAACTGGAAATAAGCTTATTAGTTAGTTCAGTAAGTTCTTTTGGAAACATAAGAGATCAACCTTAAGTATAATTTTGGTATATGATTTGGCCTACTAAAAGAAAGATACCAGCATAAATAGCGGCGATAGCATCGTCTAACATGATACCTAAGCCCCCTTTTATATTCTTATCAGCCCAGGAAATTGGCCAAGGTTTATATATATCGAAAAGGCGAAAAAGAATAAATCCAAAGAAGTACAAAATAATGTTTGGGGGTACTGCTAGTAGGGTGATCCACTGGCCAACGACTTCATCTATAACAATTTCGGAAGGATCAGTTACACCCATTTCGTTTGATGTAACGTTTGATGCCCAAATGCCAACTATAAACATCAAAATTGCTATAGTTGCTAATAATTCAACATTTCCCCAAAAGGCGATTGCGTAGCCAATTGGAAGTGCAAAGATCGATCCCCAGGTTCCTGGAGCTTTAGGCAATGAGCCAGCACCAAACCAGATGGCCAAAATCCTCGCAGTATTATTTAAGTTTTTTGAAGGGCCTATATTCTCGATTCGCTTCATATTCCCATTCATTTCCAATTATGGATTAAATTTTATTATCTCGTTGAGGGTTAATTCTCATCGGACGTTAGCACAAAGTAGCCTAATTTTTGAATAATATTGTAATAAAGTAAGACTTTTATTGATTTTTGCTATGCTAAAACCTTTTAATTCAATATTTTTGTGAGTTGGCCCTCTTGCATCAAATGTTAGGAACGGATACTTTTGTAGTGTATTATGATCGTTAATTTTATGATGTTTTAATTTAATCAAAACACTCGCAACGGAACAAAAAAACGTTAAAGAAGGTATTAATGCACTTACAAAATTTACAAAATGTAGTTAATCAATTAGTTATTTGGTTGGCCCGTTTTTATCCACAGTTTGAAATTCTGTTTCGTACCGATGGTAAAATCAATCATATAAAAATATCAAGAAAGTTGCAGCTATCCATATTTGTTGTGATTTTTATCGGAGTTGGATGGTCAACTTTTGCTTCATTTAATTTTTTTATCAACAATGAAGTTGTTACCGCCAAAACCAAGGAAATTATTAAAGCCCGTATGGCGTATAGGGGGTTACTGTCTGAGGTTAATGATTATCAAGATAAATTCTCGAATTTAACTGCTGATCTTAGCAAAAACCATGGTTTGATGCTAAACTTGGTGGAAAAAAATGCCACCCTACAGCAAAATGTTAAATCGGCTGTTAACAAATTAGAAACCTCTAAATCACGACATAAGCATATCGTTTTGGCTCGGACAAATTTAAAAGAAAAGCTTACTAATATTCAAATTGAATTAAAATCCTTAAATAATCATAATTTTAGTCTAAAAGGAAATCTTAGTTCAGTTACAACGGACCTAGAAAGTGCACTTTCAGAAAGAAATAGAGCGCGTTCTAATGGCGAAAAGTTATCGCAAACAGTTATAAAATTACAAAATGATTTAGAGGTGTTAAATAAATCGGAAAATGCGATTTTGCAGAAATTAACTGATAGTACGAAGGAAGATATTCAAGATATCCGTTACGTACTCAAACGTACTGGTTTAAATGTTAAAAGATTAATAAGTGTGCAAGTTAATATTACCAATAAAAAAGCAGGACTAGGTGGGCCTTTTGTGGCTTATAAGCCGTCAATAAAACCGGCCCAGAATCTGCAATCTAAGATACTTAATCTAAATAACTATCTAAAAGAACTCGAGGAATTAAAAGGTTTAATGAAAAAGCTGCCGCTTTCTACTCCTCTTAACTATTATCAAATTTCAAGCCATTTTGGGAAACGCCGGGATCCAATTAATAAAAGGTGGGCGGTTCATACCGGTCTTGATTTTAGTGGTTATAAAAATTCAAGGGTCTATGCAACCGCCCCCGGAAAAGTAACCTTTGCAGGAAGAAACGGCAAGTATGGAAAGCTAATCGAGATTGATCACGGTCTCGGCTTTAAAACCAAGTACGGACATTTAAATAAGATTCTTGTTAAACATGGCCAAAAAGTAGATTATCGTGCTAAGATTGGTTTGATGGGGAGCACTGGCCGGAGTACTGGACCACACCTACACTACGAAATACTAGTGAAAGGTAGACATCATAATCCATGGCGTTTAATTAAGGCTGGAAGATATGTTTACAAAAGGTAATAAAGAAAATGTAAGAAACCGCCTACCGAAGGTACCTTGTCCACCTTCGCTTTTGAGCATGGATGTTGACTTTACAGGGGATATTCACAGTGATGGTGAATTACAGATTGATGGTGTTGTAAATGGCAATATAGTTGCTAACGTATTGATTATTGGCGAAACGGCTCAAATTATCGGTGAAATTACGGCCGAGAGTGCTCGTATCTATGGTCGTGTTACAGGACAAGTTCAAGCTAACTCTGTATCGCTAGCAAAGACGGCACACATTTTAGGTGATGTTCTTCACGGCAATATAGCGATTGAACAGGGGGCCTTCCTCGAAGGACATTGTCGAAGATTAGAAGTTAAAAAAAAATCAAGTGATAGCGGTTTGAAGCTTCTAGTTAAAGGCGTTGCAAAGGATAAAACTGATCAACCTCCAAAGAATCCAATGGCTGAACTAGTCTAAACGCTATACTTTCCATCTAAAACGTCTTTAAATGTGGATGCATCGATATTGCCACCGCTGCATACTATACCGACGACTTCCCCTTCAGTATCGATTTTACCAGATAAAATCGCGGCAAGGGCCACAGCACCGCCAGGTTCAACTATAATTTTATATTCTTCAAAGGCTGTTTGTATAGCTTTGGCAGTCTCTGCTTGAGTTACCACTAATCCGCCGGCTAAAAGCTTTTTATTCGTTTTAAA
This sequence comes from Rhodospirillales bacterium, assembly GCA_012960465.1. Taxonomy (GTDB): domain Bacteria; phylum Pseudomonadota; class Alphaproteobacteria; order Rhodospirillales; family UBA2165; genus TMED23. Next base: position 52,507 of record DUBF01000164.1, read on the forward strand.
CGTCAATTTTCCTGGAGTTTCAATCAAAAGAGCATCGCAGAATGAATTTAATTCTGGTTTAATATATTGCCGTTTACCAGATTTAAGTGACAATGCCGTATCGTTATATCCTTCTGGCTCTACGCAATAAATCAGCGTATTTTGGCTTCGTTCCTTGAGCGCTATAGCATTGCCAGAAATTAAACCTCCGCCACTACACGGGGCTAATAAATAATTTAATTTTGTATTTTGGTTTTTGACTTGATCGCAGAATTCTAGGCCGAGTGTACCCTGACCTGCCATAATCTCTGGTGCATCATAGGGTGGAACAAGAATTGCCCCGGTTTTTTTGATAATTTCTTCAGCTATTTCGACCCTATTCGCATCTGTTCTATTGTATAAGATTATGTTAGCTCCATCATCTCGTGTATTATCTATTTTAATCTTTGGCGCATCTGAAGGCATGATGATAGTAGCCTCTATCTTTAGTATCCTTGCGGCTCTAGCAACGCCTTGTGCATGATTACCAGAAGAAAAAGCAACAACGCCGCTTTTTTTTTGATTGTCTGTTAAACTAGATATCATATTAAAGGCCCCCCTAAATTTAAACGATCCAGTTCGTTGCAGGTTTTCAGCCTTGATTAAAACACGACAATTAAGTCGAGAATTAATCCGTTCCGACTCTAGTACAGGCGTTTTCACTGCGTAACCATCTAATCTCTTAGCAGCTAATTCAATATCTTTGACTGTTGGGGTATTCTCCAAAGTATAAGCTCCAAACTTTGTAACTAGTCTTTTTGAATAGATAAGTTTTTATTCTTATTAAGGTAGGTTCGATAGACATTAAAATTTTCAATCACTCGTTGAACATAATTGCGGGTTTCCTTAAATGGGATCATTTCTACCCAATCAATTTCATCGACACCTATATTTCTGGGATCACCGTTTCTTTTTATCCAAGTGTTTGCGCGTGAAGGACCGGCATTGTAGGCCGTTAACGAGAGTATGCGGGACCCATTAAATTGGTTAAGTAATCCAGAGAGGTATATCTGACCAAGTTTAAGATTATAATTAATATCTGTTGTCAAATTATGTTTGTGGTAAGGAATCTTATATTTTTTTGCGATACGCTTAGCTGTGGTCGGCATTATTTGCATTAAGCCGCGGGCACCAGCATGGCTAACAGCTTTAATATTAAAAGCGCTTTCTTGCCGAATAAGTGCGTAAAGAAAGGCCAAATCAATCACGGTGTTTTCGAAAATGTTAAGAACTGGATATCCTTCCCGCATAAGGGTAATGCCCCGACGATAAGCTTGTTTTGCGGTATAAACTGCCAAATCCGGACGTCCGCTTTCGCGGGCTAGTATTGCAACGTTATTATGCCATGTAGCTGAGGATTTTATCTCATTCAATTTTTTAATAAATGGACGTATAAAATCAGTCATCTTGGCTTTTCCAAGTACATTTACCACTTTGACCAATTCATTTGTTTTAAACTTATGGTTGTCTTTGTCTTTGATCTGGTCTCCCTCAGGAATAATAATTGCACGACTAAAATTGAGTTTTGCATTGGCGTGCTGGCCATAATATGTCAAATGATATGCTGCAGCTTTTTTATACCAACTTTCTATTTTTTTTTGATCTTTCGATGTCTCAGAGGCTCGACCTGCCCAGTATGCACCGCGTGCGCGACTAATTGGATATTGAGAGCCTTTAAATACAGCTATGAAGTGATTTAGGGCGACACTACTTTCATTTAAAAACCTCAAGGCAATCCATCCAGCTAACCATTCGGCTTCGACAAATGATTTCCCATAATGCAAGCCATGATTGCTTGCAATATTATAGGCTTGGCTTATGTGACCAGCTTGTAGAAAACGCCGGGTAAGAATTTCTTTTTCGTTCCACAACCGGACCGAATGATCTAGGGTATTTGGTAAATCTTTTAACATTTTAATGGCATCATTATTGCGTCCTTTGCGTCTCCGCCAACGAAGACGTTCAAAAACAAGTCCTGGGTCATTTAATAGTTTTTTAGGAACTTTAGAAATAGCACGGTCTACTGAACCTCGATATCGTCTTAGTGTGATACGTGCGAAGGCTAAGGCACGGTAATCTTTGTTCACTTTATGTAACATTCTTCTTACGGGATAGTATCGGCCTTTCCATAGCAAACGATCAAGCCGATCAAGATGATCTTGACGTGTTAGATAGCGTCGGTACCTTTTGTAGAATTGACGTTCTTGTTTTGCTCCAAAATTACCTTCAACCCAAGTTTTCCGTAAGATTTTGACAGCTTCAGATTTTCGTGACACCTTTAATAAAGCTTCTCCCAAACGGATACCTCCATCTGTTGTAATTGGGGTATGATCTTTAAACCAGACAATAACATGTTCGGGGTTCATCCTAGGTTTCATGGACTCTTCCACTCGTTGGCGGAGACGTGTCATTAGAGGCCAGTTGGGATTTTCTTTTATCAATTTAACGATTTCATGAAATGTTGCCCCTGAATTAGGGGATACGCAGTATTTCCAAAACAATGCTTTTCTTAAGAGTGGGTTTTCAATTTTAAAAATATTCTTTTTTACCATTTCCCAATTTGGTTTATCTATTGTTTTCTGTATAATATTTACAGCAGAAATGTCTGATTTTGAGAGTTTAATTGGCTTGTTGGTTGGTTTTTGAATATTATTAGCAGATGCGGTATTCCCTAATAATTCAAAGGTTGTTAATACCGTAAACAGAACATATAGACCAATTAATTTGCAAAATCGCATTAGTTTTTTTACTCCAAGGCTATAGTTATATACGAGTTTCTTGTCTATATGAGTCTAGATAATAGGCCAAGTCCTCAATTACATAATAGTTAAATTAGACGAAATAATAAGTTATAACGGTAACGTTTCTTGCACCAAACAGTTGCTGGATCTATGTTCATTACTAAATCTTGGGAGAAAATAATGTTTAAAGGATCTTTTGTCGCTTTAATCACACCGTTTATCGATGGTAAGTTTGATGAAAAAACATTTCGTAATTTTGTAGAATGGCAAATCGCAGAAGGGACAAATGGACTAGTTCCTGTTGGTACCACGGGTGAATCGCCAACGCTTAGCCATAAAGAACATATGAGAGTTGTCGAGGTTTGCATTGAAGTTGCGGCAGGGCGGGTGCCCGTTATCGCAGGAGCGGGATCAAACTCTACAGAGGAAGCTATCTTATTAACCCAACACGCAAAAAACGCTGGCGCTGATGCGGCACTAGTCGTGACCCCTTATTACAACAAGCCTACTCAGGAAGGCCTCTTTCGCCATTATGAGGCTATACAAAGTCAGGGAGATATTCCCATAATTATCTATAATATTCCAGCAAGAAGTATTGTTGATATGTCAGTTGAAACGATGGCACGTTTATCAAAGTTGCCAAATATAGTCGGAGTAAAAGATGCTACCAGTGATCTCAATCGCCCAATATTGACTTCAGCAGCATGTGGACAAAATTTTTGTCAACTTTCGGGAGAAGATGGAACAGCCATTCCATTTAATGCTGGAGGCGGGCACGGGTGTATTTCGGTTACTGGAAATATCGCGCCCAAGCTATGTGCCATGATGCAAGCGGCCTGGTTTGAGGGCAATGTTAAAGAAGCAATGGAGTTACAAAATACCCTTATGCCGATCCATTCCGCAATGTTTTGTGAGACCTCACCCGGCCCTGTTAAATATGCGGCTGAGTTATTAGGTCATGGGTCTGCGTATGCTCGCCTGCCAATCTGTGAGATTGATGAGAGTAGTAAGAAAAAAATCGAGCGCGCACTTAAGGGGGCTGGTATTCTCTCCTAGGGTACAGAATTATGGCTAAAAAGAAAAAATCTGATGAAAATATTGCTGCACGAAATCGTAAGGCACGTCACAATTACTTTATTGAGGATAATATTGAGGCCGGAATTATGTTGCAAGGTACCGAGATTAAGTCAATTCGGAATGGTCGCTCAAGCATTGAGGAGTCCTACGCGTCAGAAGAAAATGGTGAGTTGTTTTTAGTTAACGCTTATATTCCAGAGTATCAGGCCGGGGGTCGAGATCAGCATGAGACGCGTCGTCCAAGAAAATTATTACTGCATAAAAAAGAACTGGTAAAAATGATCAATGCTGTTAACCGGGAAGGCGCAACTATTATTCCTTTATCACTTTATTTTAACAAACGCGGTATGTTAAAGGTAGATCTTGGCATAGCTAAAGGAAAGCGCCAATATGATAAACGACAGACGGAGAAGAACCGAGACTGGAAACGCGATCAAGATAGGATTATCCGTGACAAAAATATATAATATAATATTATTTTCAATTTATCTTTTTTTAAATTGTGTTTTACCAAACAGAATTTCACGTTCTGCGCTGGTAAAATTACCAGAAGGACGCTCATTGGCTAATACTTCAAACCCTCTTTTTACCGCGGGTCGATCGTGAATTAGTTCTACCCATTTTTTTACGTTAGGATAGTCATTTTCATCTACACCGCGGCGCTCAAACCCCTGGGCCCATGGATGCGTTGCTATATCTGCAATTGTATATTCATCGCCTGCTAGATATTCAGTGTTTGCTAATTGTTTATCCATTACCCCGTAAAGACGCTTAGATTCATTATCATAACGGTTGATAGCATAAGGAATTTTATCAACAGCATAATGCGAAAAGTGGTTTGATTGTCCAAACATTGGTCCAACACCGCCCATTTGAAACATGAGCCATTGCAGAGTTTCGTATTTGTGTCGCATATCTCCAGGTAGAAATTTGTTCGATTTCTCAGCCAGATAAATTAAAATAGCACCAGACTCAAAAAGTGAAATAGGCTTGCCATCGGGTCCTTCACTATCTGTTATTGCCGGTATTCTATTATTGGGGGATATTTTTAAGAATTCAGACTCAAATTGTTCACCTTTTCCTATATCTATTGGGTGTGCAGTATATGCCAAGTTACATTCCTCCAACATGATATGAACTTTTCGGCCATTCGGTGTCGCCCAAGAGTAAACATCTATCATTTTATAAATCCTTTAGGGTCTGTTTACTTGATTCGTTCATCAAAGAATTAGGTATTTGGTTAGAGCTTTCATTTTAGTAAATTATATACTCTTATTCATAAATTAGCCGTTAAAACGAGGGCTAGCTTTTTCAAATTCGGATTGAAGTTCATTATATGTTTTTATAGCTGGAAATTGTGGAAATTCTGTGATGACATTTTCTGGAGCATTAAATAAAAAACCGTAATCGGCCTCACTCAACATTGAAGTGTCATTGTAGGAATCACCGGCGGCATACACCGTATAATTAAGCGAATTAAATGCCTGTACGGCCTCGCGCTTATGATCCTTCATTCGAAGGTGGTAGTTAGTGATTTTCCCATCTGAGTTAGTCTCGAGGCGATGGCAGAATAGCGTTGGCCTTCCAAGTTTTTGCATAAAGGGCTCGGCAAATTCGTAAAAAGTATCTGATAGTATAACAACTTGAAAATTTTCACGAAGTTTATTCAAGAATTCAAGAGCACCTTCTAGCGGCTCAAGGCTATTTATTACATCTTGGACTATTGAAAGACCTAGATTATTTTCATTCATGATACGTAGCCGTTGCTGCATCAACTCATTATAATCTGGTATATCGCGGGTTGTGGCGCGGAGAGCCTCGATCCTAGTTTTCTCCGCTACATTAACCCATATTTCAGGAATAATAACACCTTCAAGGTCAAGACAAACAATTTCCAAGTACAATCTCCATTAAGATGCCGCGCTATAATAATACAGCCAGAATATACCACAACGAAACGATTGAGAAAACGTAATGTGATTAAATTCCGATATGTATTTATGTTTCGACAAAATTTGGGATTACTTTTTTACCGAAAAGTCTCATTGAAGATTCAGCATGTTCAACAGATAAATCATTGAAATTAATTTGAAGGGAAGCAATTTCAAAACCACCGGTTAACTCTATGTAAGCACTAATTTGTTCATTTATATCGTCTGGCGTTCCTACAAAAGCTGCACCTTTTTCAACTTGACTTTCAAACGTCTCCTTTGAAAGTTGTTCTATAATTTTGTCGTAGCCTGGATAATCAACTGAGTTACTGCCAGTAAGCCACGGTGATGCTGAAGCCACTATTGATTCTAAATAACGGTTCAAAGGATCTCGTGATATTTCGTATGCTCGCTCTCGGTCTTCATGACAGAACATATGATGAGCTAACATTACTTGCCCTTTTCCTTTATGACCTGCGTCTTGCCAAGCATGACGATAAATTTCAATGAGTTCGTTCATTTTACCGCCAGTCAGCGGTATGGCCATAATGTTAAAACCCATTTTACCTGCAAATTCAAAGGATGTAGGCGTAATTAGAGCCGCGATCCAGATTGGTGGTCGAGGTCGTTGAACCGTGCGAGGCGTAACCGTAATGTTTTTAAAGCTATGAAATTTACCATCCGATGAAACGTTCTCCTTTTCAAGTAGTTGTTGAACTTGTTCGAGGCCCTCCGAAAAACGGGCTTTACTCTCATCAAGGGTACGCCCAAATCCATCAAATTCATGTGGTAAGAATGCACGAGCAAAGCCACATTCTAATCGACCACCTGAAATTGCATCTAGCATTCCAATTTCTCCGGCTATTTTTAATGGATTATTGAATATCGGGAGAACTGCTCCAGTTATGAGCCTCGCATTTTTAGTTTGCATTGCAGCAGCTGCAAGAAATACGTGAGGGTTTGGTGAGTAACCACCATAACTAACAAAATGATGTTCCACCGTCCGAATATGTGTGTACCCAAACTCATCAGCAAGAGAAGTTAGGTGTAGGCACTCTCTCCAATATTGATCTGCTTGTTTTTGTTCTGGACTAACATCGGGGAAAAATTGTATTCCGAATTTCACTTAATAAGTCTCTGTCAGTTATAGGTATGTCAAAATTCTCTTAAATACATCATGAAACATATTCTCAGTCAATCGTCCCGTATTCGTATTATATCGTGAGCAATGATAGCTATCGGCAAGTACGAATTTATCTAATTCATGAAAAGCGTTATGGCCAAATTTATAGATTGATTTAGGTTTTTCTATGATGGTTAAAATTGCTCCATGGGCTAAACCCCCAAGAGCAAGAACTACTCTTAGGTTTTCCATAGTTTCTAATTCACTGATGAGAAACGGCGCACAATTTTTTATTTCAGATCCATTGGGTTTATTCTCGGGTGGTAAGCATCTAACTGCATTTGTAATTCTACAATTATTAAGAACCAAACTGTCTTGTATCTGTCTTTCATATTTGCCTCTGGCGAGGCCAAATTTTACCAACGTTGAATAAAGTAAGTCCCCTGCGTGATCACCAGTAAAGACCCTACCAGTTCGGTTTGCTCCTTTTAAACCGGGAGCTAAGCCAACAATTAATAACTTCGCATTTATATCCCCAAAAGAATTTACTGGGCCATTATGCCAACTTGGTTCCTTTGCTCTATTTTGTAAAATCAATGACCGTAACCGGGTGCAACGACTACATTCATGATTAGGCTTTGTTGGCAGTTTCCTAGACATAAATCATGTATTCCCGTAAATTCTCTCTTCATTATCTTCGAATATTTTGTGGATAGCCTCAAGTTATCGCAATATTCGTTTAAAACATTGAATTCTATTAACTAGCGGTATCCATTCGTAAATCTTCTGTGTTTTCTTCTTTATTTAGCTAATCAAATTTCTTAGATCATCGAGTTCTATAAAATAATCTGATTGACGTCGTAATTCATCCGCTATCATTGGTGGCTTAGAATTTGCGGTACTGACAACGGTCACACGTTTGCCTTTTCGTTGTGTTGCCTCTATCAAACGACGAAAATCACCATCCCCAGAAAACAGAACAATGTGGTCGAGGTGATCAAGCATTTCCATTACATCAATCGCAAGTTCTACGTCCATATTGCCTTTTATTCTTCGACGGCCACTTTCATCGATAAATTCTTTTGTTGATTTGGTTACTATGGTATAGCCATTATAGTCTAACCAATCGACCAATTTACGAATAGGTGAAGGATCCTGTTCCTCAATGAGAGCTGTATAATAAAAAGCTCTTATAAGATTTGCTTTTTTTTCAAAATATTCGAGCATACGTTTATAATCAATCTCGAACTCTAGAGCTTTAATGGAGGCATGCAGATTTGCACCATCGATGAAAAGAGCAATTTTATCATTTAAATTGAATGTCATAAGATTGGTTACTTTCGTTTCTTTTAATGTACTAAGAATTTATTAGAATACACTAATATAAATATTCTTTGATTTATAATGATAGTTTTATTTTATAATTTCTTCTTTTAGAGTTGAGTTTCTTTATTTAATCAATGTTTTGGTAAAAATCTTCAAACAGTATTAGCATAAAAAGGGGCTTAAATGATCTTCATAGGAATTGGGTCCAACCTTACGTCAGATAATTATAACTCTAAGCTAGATGCCTGCAGGGGTTCTATTGAATTACTAAGAAGAAATAATATAGAAATTTCCTCTCAATCCAGTTGGTATGAAACTTTACCTATTCCAGCTTCCTCTCAATCGAATTTTATAAATGGAGTTATCAGTGTGAAAACTCATTTGGACAGCTCATATTTATTAGATTTACTATTAACAATTGAAGCTCAAATGGGGAGAAAGAGAGGCGTAAAAAATGCAGCCCGAATTATTGATTTAGACTTAATTGCTTATAATTGTGAGATAGTTGAGACTGAAACTTTGACTTTACCCCATCCACGATTATCGCAACGGGCATTTGTTGTTCGACCGATAGCTGAAATTGCACCTGATTGGAGACATCCTGTTTTGGGGTTAAAGATAAATGAGGTTTTAACTACCTTATCTGATCAAAAAATAACGCGTCTTTCTTATTGAATAGCTTGTTTTTTCTGAAAACCAGCTTATACAGTCTCATTTATTAAAGCTTGAAACCGTATTGTGTTCATTTGAATTATGGCTTTATAAATTGTTGTAGAAGAGGTTGGTAATTAAAGGGGATTGAGTTATGGCTCGAGTTACTGTTGAAGATTGTATAGACAAATTAGATAATCGTTTTGAACTTGTAATGATTGCTGCTCGACGAGCTCGCATGCTCTCTTCAGGCGCCGAGCTCACCGTAGAGCGCGATAATGATAAAAACTGCGTTGTCGCGTTACGTGAAATTGCTGAAGAAACTATAGATGTTCTGGAAATTGAAGAAAATTTAGTACAAGGACTTCAAAAATATGTGGAACCAGACGAGCCAGATGAATCAGAAATGGATCTGTTGTCTACGGAAGATGAATTTGGGAAGGATGCAGCCGTGAATATTGCAGCAATTGGAGTTACACCAGATGGACCTAAAAAGCCAAATTTTGATGATAATATAGAGGAAGAGGATGATTACTAATAAGAGAATTATTTTATAGTTTTCATATGGCTAAAAAGTAAATCCAAAATATTTTGACCAAGTGCATTAAAAAAGGCTCGCTGAATTATAGCGAGCCCTTTTTTTACGATATATTTTCTTCAAACGTGTTTAAGCATCGCGTTAGGAACAAAGTTTGTACGGCCTATCAATTGAAGTGTTTTGCTCTCATGATCAAGACAAATAGCACGTATTTTAATTAATAACTTTCCCGCTAGTGTTTCTCCATAAAACCAATTTTCTAACTGTCCGTCAGAGATGTTTGTTGGACGAGCCATCGCAGATTGAAAGTAAAAATGTTTAAGATCATCGGCTGTTAATTTAAGAGCCCTACTAATCGGCTGGTCCGATAAAAAGCTCTCTATTTGAGGATCTTCAACAAAACTTACTAGAATATCTACAATTTCTTCAGGCGAGTGGGACGTCAGACCATCTAATCTTCGCCCACCGGACGACGCGATGGACTCCTGATACCATGGGTGTAACAAAACTATCTCCTGTTTTAAATCAAGTGCTAGATTTTGAATATCGGTTAAATCATTTCTTGGTTTGGCCAAGTTGACCGGGCAGGTCCACCCCTCATTTTCTTCTTCACTGACATTATGATCTGCTGGCGAAGAGACAAAGTCCTCAATTAACGGACCATCATTTCGCTCTAATAGTTTGAGAACATCGAATAAAACACGTTGTTGTAGATCGGGCTTATTTGGCGGCCCAAATGGCCGCCCTAGTTCGAAGGGCACGAATAGAGCGCGTGGAGGGCGCATTCCCTCAGTATGCTTACGGACTAAACTGATTTGGGTTGTTGGTATTCCCTCACGTTCTAAATAATGAGCTAGCCCGCCAACGGCGCGCGTGCATTGAGGTCAAACTCCAGCTAAAACCGCTCCGTCAACTCCATCTGCTTTTAAAAGCTGTGCAAGATCCTTCGCAACCGCTTCATGAGCCATCGGTGGGGTAGCCCCCATAAATGCATAGTGGTAGCCTGCTACTTCACCGATTTTACCATCGGCTTTTAGTTCATTTAAGCGATCAATAGGGAACATGACATTCAAATCTTGTTGAAATCCGGTACGATCAAAGTTTGTTGATACATGGCTCATAATAAGATCATTCATATTCGCATCGTTTGGAATAATGCGGTATTCCCCAATACCTGGGGTAAATACTTTATCTTCTCTTCTATGTAATCCAGCAGTGGTTATGATCGAAATTTTACGCTTCGATAAAGGAGGGCCCTCAACGCAAGGCGTGTTTTGATAGTTTGGTAAATCTTGGTTTACAATCATATCTCGCTGTGTTTCCGGCATGTCGGATAAATATACCATTGATTTTCCTTTTCCATTTTATTTAGCGTCATTAAGTTGCAATTATCTTATTTTTAAATATTTGGCCTGTGATAAATAAAAAGTTATCGGTTCATTTATATTTAGCTCTCTTTCCACCAGCAATCACGCATATAAGCGGTAAATTCTTGTGGATTAATTTTTGTAGATATAGAAAAGGATGCCATTAATGACCCTTGCTCTATATCGACTTCTAAAACATCTGTAAATCTATTCCAAAAATTAAAAAATCCAGATACAAAAGATAATTCAACAATCTGACTTTCATTATAATATACTTTTAAATTCTTTAGAGCTTCATGATGTTGCGGCGGTTTTCCAGGGGAGCCTTGATATAATTTATCGGTCATTACTTCCGCCCATCTCATCGCAGCTTTTTCTTCGACAGTGAACATTTTGGAATTCATATAATCCCCAGAAACAGCTTGGATTAGTTCTTCGTTAAAATTTAACGCTCGACCGAGCGTTTCGTTATGACCAGTTCAATATGCACAGCCATTTAGAGTTGAAGTTTTTAAAATTACGAGGCACTTTGTTTTAACCGGCAGGTTTTCAGTTATTTCTTCTCTGAGGCTTGAAACAATAAATCCAAATAAAATCTGCATCAGCTTTGGAGCGTGAGAGCCAACACGAACCGCGTTTGCCACCCGTCCAAATAGTATTTTTGAATGGGTAAAAATAGTATTTTGTTCTGTTGTAGACTCTTGATCGTTAGGTATAGAAATTAAAGCCATTTTGTGGGTCTCCTTTTTGAATATTGTATTTTTTATTTGATGCTTGTTTACACGCCGGATTGGTCTATTACAAATATTGAGCCAGTCAAATGTGTAATTACCACCTACGATTAAAGACGCAGTAGTTCGCGTAGACTATTTAATTGATAGACAGCGTAAAAAGGAGAAATTAATGTCACGCATCGGAATGGTAGATTTAGACGTTGACGATAAAGAAATTCAAAATATGTTTGCAGCCGTGACAGCCATGCTTGGGCGTGTTCCAAATTCATATAGAACGTTAGCCCTCGCACCACTCGTGGCTAAAATGCTCGTACCTTTCAATGCGACTATTCAGCGTGAGGGGGCAGGTAGTATTCTCACGTCTAAGTTAAAGGAAATGGTTATTATAAAAACAAGTCACTTAAATCAATGTAACTATTGATTTGCACATAATACGTCGCTTGGTCAAGCGGCAGGGATTACAGACGAACAAACAATTCAAATAGGTACTGATGAATATCTCACTTCTGATTTATTTACAAAGAGGGAAAAGGCGGCGTTATTGTGGGCAACCCATGTAACATTGAATACGGCAAAAGAAGATAATGACATATATGAGCAGGTCCGCAAACAATTTGACGAACAAGAGATTGTTGAATTAACATTAATTTGTAGTTTTTTTAATTTTTTCAATAGGTTAATGGATTCACTTAAAGTACCAGTTGAAAAAAAAGATGAGGTTGATAAGATTAAAAATTCCGTGCATCTCAATCCGGAAAAGGTGAAAAATTACTTAGCAACTATCGTCGAAAATTGGCCGGCAAGGTTTCCAAAACCTAATCCTGACTAAGATATTTAGTAAGGAAAACAGTGAGTTAAAAATATTGGAAGTAAAAACATGGGTTCAAAGGTAAACTTATGACTAGGTAATAATTACTCGGCTAGTTATAATCACCGTATTGATAGTCCTATGAAGCATATAAAACCTTTTCAAATCAATAATTTATAACCTTTTTTCTTATGGCATTAAACCTGCATAGTTTATTGTGAACATTTGACAACTTACCAATACAACCATTGAGCCTGTGCAAGGAATGTTAAGATGAAATTGTTAAAAACGTCTGGCGAGTTTACTGCAATATTAAGTTTATTTGGATTTGCTTACCTGATATTTATCATCAGCTGATTTCACGGCTAAAGTAAATATAAATTACAGCGGGAGTTAACCCTCCAAAAAGAAAAGCTATTGCCATCGGTAATGTTGATCCATCAGCATAATAACCGACTAAAATAGCCACGCTAGCCCCAGTCAGTTGACGAAAGAAGCCAAGCAGCGAAGAAGCGGCTCCTGCGTGTTTGGGAAACGGTGTAATCGCCCCGGCCATCGATTGCGCTGTAATCATTGCTTCTCCAATGCGCTGGATTGTAAAGGGCGCAATAATGGCCATAGCTGTGAAGATACCATTTATTGATAAAAGAAAAAAAGACACACTAGTTATTCCAGTAATGAAAAGCCCTAATTTTATTACTCGGTTTATCCCAAGTTTAATTGATAACCGGGCACTAATAATTGAGCCGGTTAAGCTGGCTAAACCGACAATTGAAAATTGCCATGCAAATGTTGCAGGAGCCTGATTTAGTTGGGTTATCAGTAAATCTGATGATGTCGCAAGGAATCCATATAGAGAGCTCATGGTTACTGCACCAATCAACATGTAGGCAATAAAAGTTCGATTAATTGAAATTTGATAAAAATTTTGAAAAAGCTGTTGTGGGTTCAATGCATTTGGATCTTTATGCTTTGAAGTTTCTTTGAAAAAGAAAATAGTAAGTAAGACCATCGTTCCAGCAAATATAGCCATAAACAAAAAAACTGAACTCCAGTGAAAATAATGGACTAATGCACTGCCAATAAATGGATTCAGTATTGGCACTATCGTTGAGACGGTCCAAATATTTGATAGTAGACGCGCCGCTCTCTCCTTGGCATAAAGGTCCCTTACTATGGCTACACCTATAATTCTTCCAGATGCTGCGCCAATTCCCTGGACAAACCTAATAAATGATAATTCCTCTATATTTGTACTGTACAATGCAAAAATGGCCGCAATAACATACAAGGTCAGTCCAAATATAATTATTGGTTTTCTTCCAAATCTGTCTGAGACTGGTCCAAATATAATTTGTCCAGACGCCGTACCAACAGTAAAGATACCGAGGGTAATACCAAGGGTGCCCGGATCAACAGCCATAGACTGCGCAATTGCAGGCATTGCGGGCAAAAATATATCTATTGCCACAGGATTTAGTGATGAAATACCTGCGATCAGCGTGATAAATAAAATATACTTAACAGGGCTCATTTTGCACTGCTTTTACGTATCACCATAGTAGATGTTATTAACGTTAGAATTCCGCAAATTGCGATCGCAGCGCCCATTGGAATTGCTGTTCCATCTGAGAATATTGATAGAAAAGCTGATACCACTGCTGCCATTGAATTTTGGATAAACCCTTGTAGTGATGCTGCAGCACCAGCTTTTTCGGGGAACGGTTGCAGGCAGGCGGCAACTGTTTGAGGCCATAACGCAGCGAAGCCGATCATAAAAATCAGCATAGGCACGATAATTATTACTGGATGACTTATACCTATTAATATGAGACCTAACATCAACATTCCAGCAAAAGCCGTCAAAAAGGCACTACTTAGTATTAAATTTTTTGGACTAATTTGATCTATTAACTTTTGTTGGGCTAGTGCTGACAAAAAATGACCAAACATTACAACCGAATATATCAAGCCAAATACTGATGGCTTAACCCCAAAAACATCAATGAGGACACCTGAAGATGAATTTAAAAAAGCAACCAGGCCACCCAGTACAAATCCGCCGCAGATTACATTTAGTACGAATTTTTTGTTCGCTATAATACTAGAAAAATTCCGAAGTAAGGCCGAAATATTAAGAGCCTCATAATCTTTTTTTGAGATAGTTTCCTTGAAGAATAGTAAGAATGTTAAAAAGGTAATTGCTGCATAAATTGACATAAACCAGAACACTGTTTGCCAAGTGTGATTTTCTGCCAAGTAGCCACCAAGTGGAGCAGAAAAAATCGAGGACAAAATACAAATGGCCATGACTAGCGTTATTAATTTTGTGAGCTTTTCGCTCTCAAATAAATCGCGGGCAACCGCATTGGCCAAAATACGACCGGACGCCATTAACAAACCTTGCAAAAAACGCCAAAATATTAGTGTTTCGACGTTAATTGCCAATCCAGCACCGATCGTTGTAATAAAATAAATGAAAAGTGTTATTAAAATAACTGGTTTACGGCCAAACCGATCTGCGATCGTGCCATAAATTATTTGCCCTAATCCATTGCCGGCAAATATTGCTGTAAGCGATAATTCGATTAGACCAATGTTAACATTAAAATCGTTTGCTAATGTTGGAATAATTGGAACAAAAATATCAATAGCAATCGGCCCTGTCATAGTTAGAAAGCCTAGAATTAATGCATAGAAAAAATAGTTTCTTGTTTCTGACATGAGTTTTATTACGCTTTTAATATGGTTCTGGGAATTCGAATTATAAATGAAATGAAAGCGAACAAGCTTGCGACTGCTATTGCAATTGCCATCGGCATTGATGTGCTGCCGTCTGCGATATAGCCAAGAGTTATTGAGACAAAAGCTCCTGTACCATGTTGAATAAATCCTAACAAAGAGGTGGCACGACCTGCCATATGTTGAAAATTTGATAGCGCTCCAGCCGTCATTCCAGGAATTGTTAGAGCAAAACCTAACAAAAATATGGTGGATGGAATTAATATTGAATAAATGGTTATGATACCCAGGAGCGAAGCACCTATCAATAATAAGCCGCCGATCATGCTAATTAGGGTGCCGATAAATAGGAGCTTTTTTATCCCTAGAATATGGACTAATTTTCCCGCAATGGCGGCAGAAATAAAATGTCCGATCATTATGGCTGCAAATTGATAGCCAAAAACATTGGCCTGTTGTCGCAATAGTCCCGTCATTACCGGAGCTATGCCGGTTATTACCCCATATAAACCAGCATAGGCTCCGACACCTATTAAAAGAAATGTTAAAAAGTTTCGTTCGGTTATTATTTCGTTAAAGTTAGATAACAGCTTATTAAGTTTAAGAGCATCAGGGTCTTTTTTTGGAAGACTTTCTTCGAAAAGAACTACTGTAGTAAGCAAAACAATTGCTGATATGCCTGCCATCAAAAAAAATACGCTTTGCCAGCCAAACCAGATTGTGAGGTGTCCACCTATAATTGGACCAATGATGGGTATTATAGCTAAAATAACAAATAGATTTGCAAAAAGTTTGGCACCTTCTTTAACACTAAAGAGGTCTCGAACAATCGAGCGCATGACAATCATCGTTGCGGCGACAGCTAAGCCTTGGATAAAACGCAAATTATAAAGGAGTTCAATACTCAGGACAAAAGGCGTCAAAAGAGACGACATCATATAGAAAATCAGTCCCCAAACAACGATGGGCTTTCGACCATAGCGATCAGATAGGGGGCCGTGAATAATTTGGCCCAAAGCAATACCCACTGACAACACGCCAAAAGATATCATGATGTTACCAATATTTGTGTTAAGGCTTTTGGCAGCGTCGTCGACGGCAGGTAAAAAAGTATCCAGTGCAAGAGGGCTTAATATTGCTAAGCCACTCAAAACTAGAAAGATACGCCAATAGGATGGGGAAGAGTTCATCTAACATTGATCTAACTATATTTTCTTTATCTAGCAAACAAACTGTTAGAAAGTTGATTTGATTAAATTTTTGAGCTCAAAAAAGATTAATCCACCCATTCTAGAAATTTACTAGCCCCAGACTTGATCTGCAACCTCAACAATCAAGGAAAGCTTAGCCTTTTCATCATCTAAAGTAATTGGGTTACCAGCGACGGTGCTAGCAAAACCACATTGTGGACTTAATGCTAGTTGGTCTATATCAACAAACTTTGCCGCTTCATCTATGCGTGTTTTAAGACTATCTATGGATTCCATTTGCGGCGCTTTACTAGATACGAGACCGAGCACCACCATTTTATTTTTTGGTACATATTTTAACGGTTCAAAATCACCTGCACGGGGTGAGTCATACTCCAGAAAAAATGCATCAACGTTAAGTTCATTGAAGAATTTGTCGGCAAAGGTTTCATATCCACCCTCAGAGAGAAATTTACCCTTATAATTGCCGCGGCACATATGGACAGCAATTGCGACCCCTTTAGGTCGTTCTGATAAACAATCATTAAATAGCTCAATATAATCATCCATTAATTGAATAGGATTGAGACCTTCTTTCTTGACCCGTGCCTGAACCTTTGGATCACTCAGCATGGGGATGGGTACATCATCCAATTGAATATATATACAACCCGCATCGGCAAGAGCATTTATTTCTTCGCGATAAACCTGAGCTAGATCTAAAAAATAGTCTTTCGTGCTATCGTAGACACCAGGTTTTATGGTTTTTTCTAGACGAAACATGTGCATAGTCGGGGGCGATACTATTGTAATTTTTGGCGTTTGTTGGGTATTATTCTTCAAAAAATAAAATTCATCGCCAGCGATAGATACAGGACGCGAGACTTTTTTTGTCACGATTGGGGCTGTAAATTTTTGATCATGGCCATCTTCATCGTGGAAAGTGAAACGTGAATCACTAATATCTAGTCCATCAACCCGCTCAACAAATGTTGACCAGTAAGAAGCTCTGCGAAATTCGCCATCTGTTACGACCTGCAGTCCAACATCTTGTTGTAGCTTTATGACCTCTTTGATTGCTGCGTCTTCGATAGCAATAACCTCTTCTCGAGTAATGGAGCCAGCCTTATAATTTTTGAAAGCATCGTTGATTATTTTCGGACGTAAAAGACTCCCAACGTGATCTGCGCGAAAAGGAGGTATAGTTCGCAATGCCATTAAATAAAATCCTTTAAAATTATGTTATAAAGCTGTTTATTATCCAGTACAAAAATATATTGTTACTACAATAGTTCAATAAAAAAATGGAGCTGCCAATGGCTAATAGCCGCAAAGACAAAACGCGTAATGCATGGCTGGAAATGCTGGCAAAACATAAATTTGACGCCGAAGCTCCGGCTACAGATCAAATTTGGTCGCCAAGCCTTGAGTGTGCAAGTAGAGATGAACTAATTGGAATACAAAATGATAAACTCAGGATCCTTACGCCATTTCTTTATGAGAATAGTGATTTTTACCGGAGACGCTTCGATAAACTTGGCTTGACGCCTACAGACATCCAAACAGTCGATGATCTCACTAAATGGCCCGTTGTCGATAAATTAGAAATGATGGAAGATGTTAAAGAACGTCCGCCTTACGGTTCGTATTCAACGATGGACGAGGAATTATGGAATAAGCGGGGGTGGATGCTTTTTTCTTCTTCAGGTTCAAGCGGAGTTCCAAGAGTTTTTCGCTATTCGCATATTGATCGTGATCTTTGGGAGTGGGCTAATGCACGTGCGATTTATTCCTTTGGAGTTAGATCCAGTGACACAGTTTTTCTGGCTTCTGGCTATGGCCCTCATGTTTTTGCCTGGGGTGTTCAATATGCCCTACAGAGAATGAATGTAGCCTCTATTCCTGGTGGAGGCATGACGACCGATATGCGGGCTAATCTCGTTGAACGATTTAAACCAACTGTTTTATGTTGTACAACATCCTACGCACTTCACCTTGGTCGGGTCATGCAAGAAAAAGGCGTGGATCCAGCCGCCAGTTCTATTCGTATGCTATTCGTGGGGGGGGAGCCAGGTACCGGTATTATCAATACACGTAATCGCTTGAAAAATTTATGGGGTGCTGAGATTAGGGAGTTTTATGGTTGCACTGAGGTTGCTCCGCATAGTGGCGGCTATTCGTGTTCTCACTCAGAAGTTTCAGAAGATCTTGTGGCAACTCACTTAATGGAAGATCATCAGATATGGGAACTCGTTGATCCTGATACATTAGCCCCTGTTAAAGAAGGCGAACGAGGTATTACTGTGTGTACCAGCCTCAATTCTGAGAGTTCACCGCAACTACGCTTTAATGTTGGTGATTATACTGTTTATTCAACGGAAAAATGCGGCTGCGGTCGAACCCACGTTCGAGCTATGGGTTCTTTTGCTGGTCGATCGGATGATCTTATAAATTTAAGAGGCATCAAAATGTATCCTGTTCAGCTAGAGCAGGCTATACGGGCGGTTCCAAATATCGGTGATGAATATGAAATACTGATTGAAACCATAGATTCTGGTTTGGATATAATGACGGCTCGGGTTGAACATACAGAAGACATTTCGGATCAAGTTATCAATGAAATTAAAACCCAATGTGAGGTGACCGTTTCAGTTGAAGTACTCCCTCCAAACACATTGCCCAAAACGGAATTTAAAGCAAAGCGAGTAAGGGATGAAAGAGCTAAATAGTTCTAATAAAGGCTATCCTTTGTATCTAAAACAGGTGTAAAATAAACGCGCCATTATTTACGGAGGGGGT
>DUBF01000164.1:71595-74274 GCA_012960465.1 Rhodospirillales bacterium
GGCCTAGTTATGTTTACTCAAGGGGTCATTTTTTATTTTTTTTCAGCACCAATCACAAGAAATATGTTTCCTACTTCTAGCGCTGAAGCTATTGAAGTAGGAGCAGTGTTAAGAGAGATTTTAGCAGCCGGATCTATGTTTATTGGGATTATTTTATTTTTAGCACGTACCAATGTGACAAGTGCTGCAAAAAGAATCCTTTTTGGTGCTTCTATTGGATTTAGTTTAATTGTAATTATTTTGATAGATATTGCGTTTTCTAATGATTTTGTCAGTGTGCCTATCGTCCCGTTAATTATATTCGCGATTTTTGCAGTTGTTTCATTTTTGTATGGTGATCCGGGGATTGGTCGTAGGAGCCGTTATTAACACACCGTCATAAGAAATTTCATTAACACCCCTCCTTAACACCCTCCTTCAGAATTATATATTTTTTTAAATTAAATTCTAGTAATGCTACTAACAGTCTGGTCATTCACAAAATAATCTTAATTACATTATTGCAATATTTCTAAGAATTGGAATATTTATCATTTTTTTAATCAAATTGAGGTTTTTATCCTTGATCCTCTAACACAAAATCACTTTGGTGAAATAAACAGTATACCAACGATAGTGCAGCAGATTTATCGTGTAACTCGAGAAATTACTAGGTCAAGTTACTAACCATACTCACATCACAAACGTCTAGAAACTCAGTGTACCAAATTCAATATCAAAATTAAAATTCAACTAGGTTATCAACGATGAATGGTTTTCTAATTTTTACTTCTCACAACTCGTTAATTAGACCATATTAATTATTCGTAGTGGGGTTAAATTATGTCGACAAGAAAAGAACAGCTATGAAATATGAAATTAGTAGACAACCTATCATCGTCCAATTCGAGGACCATACTGCTTTCACCGAAACATATGGTTTCGTTGGTAGTCAAGGTTACGTCTTTCTTGAAGGACAGCTTATACTTCCTGACGATGTTAAATCGGATACGCTATTTGTGTTTATGCATCCGGCGACCACTCTAAATTTGATGCCGTTTCCGCTAGGCCTAGCCGTTGCCGGGCATCATGTTATGTGTTGTGGCAGTCGATATGCAAAAAATGATACAGCACTCCTTATGGAAAAAGTCGTCATCGACTTGGGAGAGTATATTCGCTATGCCAAAGAGCGTCTTGGCTACAAAAAGATTGTTTTGATGGGCTGGAGTGGAGGCGGGTCGTTAACACTACTTTATCAGGCAGAGGCACTAAATCCAACCATAACTGCAACACCTGCAGGCGATCCCATAGATTTGACCCAGGTTAATTTAATTCCCGCTGATTTAGTTGTTTTTATTGCTGCTCATATTGGCCGAGCACAAATTTTATCTGAGTGGATTGATCCCTCGGTTCGCGACGAGATAAACCCAGACGATCGCGAAATCGAATTAGACTTATACGATTTAAATAATCCTAATCAACCACCTTACAGCGATGATTATATCAAACAATTTAGAGCTGCTCAAAAAGCGCGAATTTCAAAAATAACCATCAAGACTGATAAAATATTAGCTGAATTAAGGGTCAAAGATGATGCCGAAATTGAACGACCATTCATGGTTCATCGTACCATGGCTGATCCACGATTCTTAGATACAAAACTTGAACCAAATGGAAGAAAACCGAATTGGTGTTTTCTCGGAAATCCAAAAACGGTTAACGTGGGTCCTGTAGGGCTCGCCCGTTTTACAACACTTAGAGCATGGTTATCCCAATGGTCTGAGCGCTCCAATGCTGATGGTATCGCTTGCGTTAAACGGGTCAATACGCCTTTATTAATGATTGAAAATCAAGCAGATGATGCAACCCCGCCAAGCCACACTCAGAAAATATTTAATTCATCAGCCAGTTCAGATAAAGTCATGAAACAAATAAAAGGGGCAACACACTATTATAAAGACCAACCAGAAAAACTTGATGAAGCCGTTAGAGTGGTTTTGGAGTGGGTCGCTAAGTATAAATGAAATTCTTATCAACGTTAAGCTGAAACGGTTTTATTATCATTGCTCTAAGCATAATTACAATCAAACTGGATTTATGTGGGTAAACTAACTTGAATACTTTTAAAAAGAGAAAACTTCATTCCCAAACTCACGGTATAATTTTCTTTAGCTCTTCTGCCGCAAGGAAATCTCCAAATTTATTCCAATGACCATCATTTTTAAAGTAATACTGAAGTGGGTCTTTTGTTTTCTCCATAGGAACCCGCATATCAATAAACCGGATTTTTCTATGATCTAATGCCGCCAAAAACTCATTGTGAATTTGATTTGCCATACCTTTTTGCTGTTTATTGCCAATCCAAAGTGCTCGAGATGGTATAATTAAAATGTATGCGTCGTAATTATTTATAAGATTTTTTAGTCTGTTAGCAGAAGATTCTATTATTTCTTTTGTTATTTTTATATTCTGAAGTCGTTGAGTATTTGGCATAATTAATTTTAATTTTACCATAAAATCTTTTAACAAAATAATAATGTCACAGAGCACATTTTCTTGGTGGACAGCGTTTTTATCAGACGCCTCTGAGATATTTATACCTGTCCCAGAGGGTGGGAAGTGGGGAAATGAATGGAGCACAGAAAGTCCAAACATAGCCCTTTTTGTCGATGACGAGGAACGGTATAAATACATAAAACA
>DUBF01000165.1 GCA_012960465.1 Rhodospirillales bacterium
TTCCTCCGGTGGATTTAAATCAAGATATTCTATGGGGTTAACATCCCAATATTCAGGTGGAACAGAATCATATTTATAATTTGGTTCAGGGTCTGAAATTAATATAGGAACATGCTGAACAGGAGTGCTTTCAATGCGTAAAATAGGTTTATCAGCAATTGATTCCGTTACCGATTTTTTCTTTTGTTCTTGTTCTTTAACGTTTGCTTCCCATGTGGTTGACCATGTTTTTTCCGGCTCTATAGATGTTGATTCGCGAGTCTTTATCCATGCAAATACAACTACCGCTGCAAAAACTACCGCTGATATTATTAGTAATACTAGTATTACAGGCCATGCAAATATTAATAGGCTTATAAATATCCCTAACGTAAATATAAAGCCAAGAAAAACTAATAAGTTCGGCATTTTATTCTATCCTAATAGTATGAAACATAATTACAAATGGCTCTCAAAACAATTCCCACCATAAACACTTGAGAATGTTGTCAGCAGTAAAACGAAACATATTTCTTGTAGTATTTTCATATTTTCACTCAGACATCAAAGTAAATTGGATTGGGTGCGGACAAGATATTTAAGATATGCCATAAGATAAGTCTTAATCATCGTATACCCCTCCACCATACTGGCCTCTTGAGCGATCTTGACTTCTACCTACACCTGTATTTTGTTGGTCTCTTCTTTGGGCATCTAAATCAATACTATAACTATTACGATCACTTCCATTGTTTAAGTCATATTGGTAATTTGAGCCAGAAGATCCTTGGTAACCATCTGACGAGCCATAGCTAGGAACTTCAGTGCCTAAGCATTCTCCATTGACGGTAGGGCCAACGCAGTTGGCATATGTAGCAGGGGATAAAGCTGATAGCGCTAAAACTAGTAAAGAATATTTCATGATTTCCCGGTATGCATGTATTTAATTAAAGTGAAGGGGATCTGTTTTGTAACTAAGAATGTATTTTTCTGGTTCAGGATGTTCTGCACCTGATTCATACGCTTGCTTGTTGTGGATATACTATAATATTGAAACTCACAATGGTAGTCAGTGAATGCTTACACTTACAGCATATGGCTTTGTGTCTATCTTCTTCTTTCTTATATCATTTAGAAGGGTATATCATCAAAAAAAGGCACATCCTCAAAATCATCATTCCCTGAATTACTGGGTGAATGAGCAGGTTGATCTGGTGTTGCGTTGCTTGCCCTTGGGGTGATATTAGATGATCCATCACTCTTGCTGCCTAGCATTTGCATTTCTGATCCAACAACCTCAGTTGTGTAACGATCAACCCCATCCTTGTCTTGCCACTTACGAGTCTGCAGTCTGCCCTCAATATAAATTTGACTGCCTTTATGCAGGTACTCACCTACCACCTCAGCAAGGCGATTAAAGAACACAACACGGTGCCATTCTGTATTATCCTTACGTTCGCCTGACTGCTTATCTTTCCAGCGAGTGGTGGTTGCTAAACTGATGTTGGTGACGGATCCACCAGTAGGCATTTGACGTACTTCTGGGTCAGCTCCTAAATTTCCTATTAAAGTCACTTTGTTTAACATTTCTATCTCCTCAGTTAGGTTTTAAGGCAATTGCTAGAGCAAGTGCGGTTGCTTTCTTTACTGCAATATCTGCATCATCTTCATTTACTTTTAAAAAGAGTACAGCTGCACGATTACCAGTAACCGTTCTTAGCCTTCTGTTTACAGGCCCCACAAAGCTCCGTTTCAGCTCGACAAATGTGCTGTAAGGCTTGCCTTCCCCTACTAGATCAGCAATGGGCACAGGGGCTTCTGTAGTGAATTTCCTCAAAATATCAATGCTTTTATCACTTAGGTTAGAGATCAGTTCTTTAGCCTCTCTCTCATCTATTTCAATGACATTTTTTGCCTTTTTCTTCTTGCTGTTTGAGCTTGATGGATCATCCTCAGGAAAGGAAGTGTCGTCAAAGTTAGCGGGTGGTTCATCATATTTAAAGTCAGCTTCTTCTGGTGGATCGTCATAGGGGTTAATGTGTTCATGTTCGCTGTTAAATATGAATTGCATTAGGTCTTGGCGCAACTCAGTTGGCATACGAGCAATATCATGCTCAGTCAATGTGATTTTCATGTTAAATAAACCATTATCATGTGAAAATAAAATACTATAAAGCCCATATGATACATATTAATCTGCATGATTTAAACATCATGTGTATATTTTTTAGTATTTATTTTACTTCATGTTGATTTTAGTGGAAAAAAGACCGCAAGATTACTCAAGAAGCCAAGCTAATTTAAAGAGTAAAGGGAAAGTTGCTTGATACAGGGAGCAGGGCTTACAGCCTACTGAGAGGGCAAGAAAAGGTATGGCTACTGCAGATATTAGAATTATTGAATCAA